>VFKO01000554.1 GCA_009885515.1 Rhodobiaceae bacterium
CAGCGTGATGGCCTATTGGCTCGTGCGCGTGCTATTGACGAAGTGGTACAGCCGCGCGGAGCAAGTGCCGTAGGTTCGGAGTGGTCTCCCATGTTGAGCCGCATTTTCCTGAAGCAGGTTCGCCGCTTGAACACATAGATTATTAAGTTTCGACGACTTCGTCGCCGTCTTCATCGCTATAGCGTGATCGTGGCCGGGAGCAGCAGATAAGGCAACGCGATTTGTGTGGTTTTAGCGAGATCAAGGGCGATGCAGTGAAGGTGAACTGTGCCGGCTGTTTGTCGACGATGACCGCGATTGTTTGTGCGACGCCGTCGAGCACCGCTTCGATTGCCGGCGAAGCAAGGCGCTTTACAGCGCTTCGATTGCCGTCTGGCATGGGGAGGCTGGTTGGTCGGCGCGTTTCATCGTGTCGACGACGCGTTGTTTGTCCCCAGGCTTCAGGTCGATTTCGCTGGCGATAGATTTGATCAGGGAGTTGGCCTGGTCCTGGGTGAGGGAGCCGCCCTCGACGGCTGTGTCGATGACTGTGCAGGCGCCCAGATAGGCACCACCAGCGCCGCCGACGACGCCGCCGAGAACGATCCCGGCCGTTCCGCCCAAGACGAAGACCAACAAGAATGCTAAAAACCGGCCCATGTGACGTTACTCCTCAGCTTGATGCACACAGTATGTGGTGCGTGGGGGCTGATTCGCAAGTGCCGCGTGACCTGCGTCTGCGGGCCGCGGCTTGCGGGCTTGATGTTGTGGTTCATTGTCAGTAGTTTCGGTCTTGACAGAAATAACTGTCAGGACGATCCCCATGTCCCTTTCCCCGGTTGTCGAAAAGATCGTGCTCCATTGGGGTGAAATGGGGGCGCGGTGGGGCGTCAATCGCTCGGTGGCGCAGATTCACGCCTTGCTATGGCTGAATGGCCGGGTGATGACGGCGGAGGAGATTTCCGAAACGCTGGGGATTGCGCGTTCGAACGCATCGACATCATTGGATGAACTGCAGACCTACAGGCTGGTGACGCTGGGGCATGTCATCGGCGACCGGCGCAATTTCTACGAAGCCAAAGGCGATACATGGGACGTGGTGCAGGCGATTGTCGATGAGCGCAAGAAGCGCGAGATCGATCCGACACTGGTGGTGTTGCGTGAAGCGCGGGCTCTGGCCGAGAGCGACGTATCGACGCCCGCTGACGTGCGCGCGCGTGTCACCGAAATGCTGGGCTTTATCGAGCGCATGACGGGCTGGTATGAACAGATGCGCCGGGTACCGCGCCCGACGCTGCAACGGCTGATCAAGCTGGGCGCGGGTGTGGCACGTTTCATCACCAGAAAGGCCAGCTGAACATGGCGTCTTTGTTGTGGAGTGGTCCACGAGCGGTGTTTGAGACGCTTGATGGTGAAAGCAACGATACAATTGAACGCATTATAGGTGCGCGCGCCTGGCTGTCATTGCCTGAGGCGGTGCGGCGGCGCTTCGAGCGCGTAACGCCTGCTGCCTATCATGGCGAGACCGAAACACGCCTGAATGTTGCGGGGCGATTATTTTCCTGGGCGCTGTTTCCGTTTGGGGCGCCGATTCCTGTTTTGACCGGCGTGCGTAAGGCGCTGGTTCAAGTGAGCGTCAAAGACGGCGGCATGTCATGGACGCGAGTGTATCGCGGGCCGCTGGGGTTGGCGTTCCAAGTGCGTTCGATCAAGCGGCCGTCGGAGGATGGGCGTTTGTTCGAATGCTGTGCGGGTGGATGGACGATGCTGCTTGATGTCTTCGCTGGCCAGGGCAGCCTCGTCTTCCGCTCGTGCGAATTCTATTGGCGTTTCGCGGGGGTCAGTGTTCCGCTGCCACTGTGGATGACGCCGGGCATTGCCGAGGTGCGCCACACGGATCTGGGGGCAGGGCGGTTCCTATTCACGCTTTGGTTCGATCATCCGTGGTTTGGCCGCACGGTCAGTCAAGAAGGCGTGTTCGAAGACCCGGTTGCGCTGTGAAGTGGAAATAGTGGAGACTGTCCGCGAATTCCCATCAGCCGACGGAGCTTTTCATGACAATTACAGTTTACGGTTCGCCGCTCTCACCCTTCGTGCGCAAGGTGCGGGTGATGCTGGCGGAAAAGAGACTCGAGTATAATCTCGATCCGGTGTCGCCGTTTGCGCCGCCACCGGGGTTTGGCGACATCTCGCCGCTGAAACGCATTCCCGTGATGCGCGACGACAGTGAAGGTCCGGACGCTGTTCTTGCCGATTCTTCGGCGATCTGCGCCTACCTGGAACGCAAGCATTCAGCACCGGCACTGTATCCGTCGAAGGCCTTCGACTATGGCCGGGCGCTGTGGTTTGAGGAATATGCGGACTCTGATTTTGTGGCGACAACGGGACTTGGAATGTTCCGCCCTGTCGTTGTCAACAGGTTGATGAAGAAAGATGCGGATATGGCGCTGGCCACGGACACCTGGGAAAACAAGGTGCCGCGCTTTCTTGAGTATTATGAAAGGGAACTTGGAACGCGCTCGCATTTTGTTGGCGACAGCTTTGGCATTGCCGACATCGCGGTTGCGTCTCCTTTCGTGAACGTGGCGCACGCAGGGTTCGCGCCGGACACCGCCCGGTATCCAAATCTTGTGCGGTTTCTTAGAGCGACGTTGGCGCGGCCGAGTTTTGCGACTTGTATCGAGAGTGAACGCAAAGCATTGGCGTCGTTGGGGTTGGACTACGCTTTGTAAGATCTGGGGAGGTTTGCGTGCGGAGAATTTTGTTTGCGGCTTTGGCGGCGGTTGGTGCGATCTTGATGGGAGTGTCTATGGCGGAGGACGCCGATCCATTTCAGTGGTTGGAAGAGGTGGAAGGCGAAAAGTCTTTCGCCTGGGTGCGGACGCAGAATGAGCGGTCGCTGATGGTGCTGCAGGCGGACGCTCGCTACGCCGATCTTGAGCAAAAGGCGCTTGC
>VFKO01000407.1 GCA_009885515.1 Rhodobiaceae bacterium
ATGGTCGCCGAACTCATCGTCAGCCACCTCAGCGACGAAAACATCGCTCCTGAAAGCCTGAAGCGCATGTGGCTCCACCAGGCCAACATCAACATGAACGACTTTATCTCGCGCAAAGTCCTGGGCCGCGACGCCAAACCGGAAGAGTCGCCCATCATCCTCGACACCTACGCCAACACCAGCTCGGCCGGCTCCATCATCGCCTTCCACAAATTCAGCGACGACCTGAAGAAAGGCGACCTCGGCGTCATCTGCTCCTTCGGCGCCGGCTATTCGGCGGGCAACGTGATCGTCAGAAAGCTGCACTGACCGTGTTGAAGTGGGGGGCACGCCCCCCTTTTTTCATGCAAAGTTTGCAAAAATGTCCACGCACGCCCCGTTTCGTACCGCTCAATTTCCGGTATATTCTCGCCCGGCACAACCGGGGAACCACGCCATGCGCTTGAAATTGATCGCCGCTCTGCTCGCACTCGCCGCATCCACACCCGCCTTCGCCAACGATGGCTTCCTTGGACTCCCTGCAGGCGGCCTGACGCTCCAGCAATCGGCCGATATCCGCATGCTGGACGAAGACCTGTACCTCTCCCTCGATGAAGTGCGCGTCAACTACCAGTTCCGCAACGACAGCCTGTCTGCGATAAAGGCCTGGGTTGGCTTTCCGATGCCAGGCCTGCCCGTCAGCGTCAATTTCGGCGGCGAGGATGGTTACGACATTCACGACGTCAAGGGCCTCGACCTGCTCAAATTCGAAACCCGCATCGAAGGTATTGTGGCCCCGTCACGCCCCTATGTCCGCGCCTTCATCTATCCGCGCAACCTGCCCTGGGAAAAGCGAGACCGCTTCCGCTTTACCGATGCCATCGACATCAGCGCCGAATTGACGGCCGCCCGCGTGCCGCTGAACTTCGACGCCAAAGCCATCAGGCAAGCCTTCGCCAGATTGCCCGCAGCCAAACAAGCCGACTGGAAACGCCGCGGCCTCTACACCAGAGACGCCAACTTCGAACAACCCGAATGGTGGCTCTCAACCATCTTCGTGCGCGAACAGGTTTTCCCACCCCGCCGCATCGTCAAAGTCCAGCATCGCTACAAGCCCATCCCCTCAGGCTTCATCATGATGGACAATCACCTGTCCGCGGACAAGGACCTGGTCAGGGGCGCCTGCATCGACCAGCCAACGCAGCGTGCCATCACCAACGCCCTGCGCGGGCAGGGCGGCTCCGGCCACGTCATCGACTACATCCTGACGACAGCCAACACCTGGAAAGGCCCCATCGGCCATTTCCGCTTGACGGTCGACAAAGGCAACCCGCGGAACATCATGTCCCTCTGCGGCAACAACGTCCGCAAAACCAGCCCGGGAACCTTCGTCCTGGAGGTCAACAACTTCAGACCCACACAAGACATAAAAATCCTGATCGTCAAACCACCGGGGTCGTAAGGCAACGCGCCGCCGCCACAGCGCGCTTCCATTTTCCTCGCGCCTGTGCCTGATTGGGCAGACAAAAGCTCCCGGGGGACGACCGCGTGACTGACCAATCAACTGCCCTGCCACAGCGCCATGCCACCCTTTACGTCGTCATGCTGGCCGTACTCATCGGCCTCAGCCTCATGGACCGCCAAATCCTGTCCATCATCGCCGAACCGGTGAAACTCGAATTCGGCCTTTCCGACACCGAACTCGGCCTGCTCAGCGGCACAATCTTCGCCCTCGTTTTCGCCGTCGCCTCCATCCCCATCGCCTGGGCGGCGGACCGCATCAGCCGCACCGGCATCCTCACCGTCTGCGCCACCTCATGGGCGCTCTGCACAATCGTCATGGGATCGGCCACCGGCTTTGTCCAACTCGCAGCCGCGCGCATGGGGCTGGCCGTCGGCGAAGCGGGCTGCAACCCTTGCGCCCAATCCTTGATCGCCGACTATGTCCCCGCCGAGCGCCGCAACCGCGCCATGGCCATCTACGTCATGGGCGGACCTGCCGGCGTCATCACAGCAGGCATTGCCGGCGGCATGCTCACCGACGCCTATGGCTGGCGCGTCGCGCTCTATGTGCTGGGCGGCATAAGCCTTGTGGTCGCATTGATCGCAGCGCTCATTCTACCCGAACCAAAACGCAAGCTCATCGATGCGTCCACGCCCGACCACGGCGGCTATATCGTACTGACGCGCAAGCCCGCCTTCCGCTATCTCATCGCAGCCAACGCCTTCATGGCCGTCGCGATCTATGGCGGCATTGTCTGGTCGACAGTCTTCATCGTCCGCTATTATGGCTGGACCCCGGGAGAAGCCGGCGCCATAATCGGTCCGTTGGTGGCCGTTATCGCCCTTGGTGGCACATGGCTTGGCGGTCCGGTTGCAGATTATCTCTCGCGCCGCGACAAACGCTGGCAGATGTGGATGCCGGCCATCGTCATCCTGCTTGCAATCCCCTTCGGCGTGGCCGTCATTTTCGCACCCACGATAGCCATTCTGCTCGTGGCTATTTCAGGTGAAAACTTCTTTCGCCCGATGAGCTTTGCCCCATTGGCAGCAGCCCTCCAGCGCCTGTCGCCCGACAGCGCCCGCGCCCGTGCAGCAGCAACAGCCGGCGTCACCGGCACACTCGTAGGTCTGGGGCTTGGGCCCACCATCGTCGGCGCCCTGAGTGACGGCCTCACGCCTTGGTTCGGCGCCGAAAGCCTGCGCTATGCCCTGCTCTCGATGGTCATCCCGCAACTCATCGCCGGCTACTGCTGCTGGCGCGCCGCCACAACTATTGACCGGGATTTCATCGACTGAGGGCACTCTAATGCGCCATGAAGACCGGCAGCGTGGCATGCGTCAGCACGTGCCGCGTTACGCCGCCCATGACCATTTCGCGCAAGCGGCTATGCCCGTATCCGCCCATCACCAGCAACCCCGCTTCAGCGCGCACGGCCGTGTCCAACAGCGCCGAGCCAGTGTCCTGGCTGCCGGGGTTGATGCCGTGTTCGGTTGCCGACAATCCATGCAGCCGCAAGTAATCACGCAAACGATCCATTTTTCGCGTCTCGATTGGCCCCTTGGCAAGATTCAGAATTTCGATGGCTTCAGCGCGTTTGAGCAACGGAATTGCCGCGGCAACCGCAGTCGCGGCGGCCGGCCCGCCATCCCAGCCGATCACTATTTTTCGTCCGGCAATCTGTGGCGGGCTTTGCGGCACCAGCAGCATGGCACGGCGCCCGTTCAGCAAAGTCGATTCGATCATCGCGCGCAAGCCGCTGTTGTTGGCGTCCTGCGGCAAGTTGAAAACAACAAGGTCCGACAGACGCGCCTCCTCGGCAACAACGATTTCTCTGGGCCCATCGCGCAAGCTGAATGATGCCGAAAACCCTGCGCCGGCGGGAGCGTCCAGAACGGTAACGCCGTGGGACAGCGCCAATTGATCCAGCGCGCCACGCGCCGCAGCAGCAGACCTGTTGGCAGCGTTCCGCGCAGCGTCCACGATTTCCTGCATAACCCCGGCTGAAACACCTTCACCCAAATA
>VFKO01000161.1 GCA_009885515.1 Rhodobiaceae bacterium
GCCGCCGTCACGCCGCCGGTGCCGTTCTTGGCAAAGCCCCAGGCGCGGAAGGCCCCGTCAATCTCGCCCATGTAATGATGCAGAAGCACATACGCCGTGCCCGGCGAATGGGGGCCTAAGAACGTGCCGATGATGCCGCTCGCCGACTTGGTGCCCTTGAGCGGGTCGAACTCAAACCACTCGTTCAACAGATCAGCTGAAGATTGCGTGACAAGTTTCGCGATCCGGTAAAGCTCCTTCTCGCTTAGGCTTTTGGCGTACTTGCCGAGCTTGAGCAGGCCCATGAGATCGCGCGGGCTCATCGACGACGGGTCGGGCGGCACGAGACTGATGACCGGCTTGATCGCTTTGGCGGCACGCGCCATGACGCGGCCGTACTCGTCGGCGGCTTCAGCGTCACGCGGAGAATGACGGTAGATCTCGCGGCGCGTCTGATCGTGATCGCCCCATTGCGCCAAGTAATCACCGTTGTCCATCGGCGTGACCGTGCTTGGCAGCGGCAGGATTTTGAGCCCGTGCCGAGGCAATTCGAGATCCCGAATAATTTCGGGACGCAACAGACTGACCACATAGGAAAACTCGGTGAAGCGATAACCCGGAAAGATCTCCTCCGTCACCGCCGCGCCTCCGACCATGTCGCGCCGCTCCAGAACCACCACTTTCTTGCCGGCACGCGCCAAATAGGCGCCCGCAATCAGGCCATTGTGACCAGCGCCGATGACGATGGCGTCGTATTGATTGGCTGACACTTACTTTTTCTTCCACTCAGGTTCATAGAACGGCAGCTTGACAATCTTGCCCGGTGCCTGGCGGCGGTGGTGCTCCACCGTTACTTCCATGGTGAGCAACGTCCCAGGCTCATAATACGGACGCTGCACATGCACCAGCGCGATGTATTTCTTCAAGACCGGCGACCACGTGCTGGTCGAAGCGTAGCCGACTTGTTTGCCCTCGCGCATCACCGGCAGACTTCCGCGCACAGCCATGCCCGGAATTTGCGGCGGCATGCCGACGTCGGCGAACAGGCGCTCAAGACCGACCCAGTCGATTTCGAACCCGACGAGTTTCCACGCCGGGCCTTCGCGCTTTTCGCGTTCCAGCGCCCGGCGGCCAACGAAGTAGCCCTTCTTGTCGAGACTGACGGCCCAATCCAAACCCATCTCAAACGGCGTCGACTTTTGTCCGCCGATCCAGGCGTGGTTCGCGGCAGTGTAGTCGACATCGAGCATGAACAGCCCCGCCTCGACGCGCGCCATATCCATCGCCAGGATGCCGCATGGCGCAATGCCGTAATCGTCGCCGGCAGTCATCAGCGCATCCCAAACGGGCAAGGCTTGGCTCGCATCCATCCAGATTTCGTAACCCAGGTCACCTGTGTAACCGGTGCGCGATACGCTGACCGGCACGTTGCCGATGCTGGTGTGCATCATCCGGAAGTATTTGAGTTTATCAATCGTGTCCTTGCAACAGCGGTTCAGAATGGCGCGCGACTTGGGGCCTTGCAGGCTCAACGCCGCCATCTGATCCGTGACTTCGCTGATCCTGACGTCCATGCCCACCGCGTTCATCGACAACCAGCGCAACGACGGCTCGGCAGAGGTCATGCGGAACCGTTGATCGTCGAGACGCGCAACCGTGCCATCGTCAAGCAACTTGCCTTCGTCGTCGCACCAGCCGGTGTAATAAACCTGGCCGATTGCCAACTTGTAGATGTCACGCGTTGTCACCCGATGAAGCAGGCGCGCGGCATCCGGCCCCTCGATCACGTATTTCATCAACGGCGAAACGTCGATCAGCGCCGCCGAATCCCGGATCGCCCA
>VFKO01000362.1 GCA_009885515.1 Rhodobiaceae bacterium
GCACATGGCGGGCACGTTAATCGATGATCCGCAAGCCGAAGTGTCGAGCGCCGTTGCGGTTGAGTTTGCTTGCGCCGGAATTTCGTCTGAGTCTGTCTTCTCCGGCGCATTTCGTGCCTCAGCCTCAAACTCCGTATTCCACTCTATTGTCACCCATCAAAGTGGTGACGAAACGGTCGAGAATTTTAATCTGGCCCTGTTGGGTGGGGTGAATGCTGCTATCGTCCGCTCCTGGACCGGCTCCAGCTGGCTCTCGGACATATTTTGGAACGGGGGCGCGAACCCGGGACTCAATTACGCAGATACGAACGCAAATGGATACGGTATCTTGAGTGTGAACGCAGGCAGAATTGAAGCACACCTTGTCACCACGGAAAACCCCGAAGTCGATCCTGGTCCAAAAGGATCAACCATTCTGCGCAAGGCCAAATTCACCCTGCGCTCTTGGGCGCCCGGACAATCGCCGGAACTGGTTGGGCCGGTTTTTCAGGGCACACCGGCATTTCCATTTGAATGATAGAACTGTTGCAATTACTCATGAGGCACCGCAATGGCATTTCCAGACTACGCCAAGTATGACGCCCTCGGCCTTGCCGAACTCATCACCAAGAAGGATGTAACGCCGTCCGAATTGGTCGAAGAGGCAATCGCGCGAATAGAGAAACATAATGGAAAGCTGAATGCCGTTGTCTTCAAAACCTTTGATCGCGCACGCTCGGCGGCAAAGCTGCCCCCGCAGGGAAGTTTTGGCGGTGTGCCCTTTCTGCTGAAAGACATTTTGGGTGCGCAAAAAGGTGTACCAACTCGTCAAGGCTCCAACTTCATTCCGCCCGCACCATCTCCGCACGACGCGACATTGGTGCGCCGCTTCACGAGCGCCGGACTGATTTCACTTGGGAAAACCAATGTTCCCGAGTTTGGCCTGGTGCCAACAACGGAATCGACGATCTACGGTCCCGCCTGCAATCCCTGGAGCCTGGACCATTCGACAGGCGGTTCTTCCGGTGGTTCAGGGGCGGCAGTCGCCGCAGGCATTGTGCCCCTCGCGCACGCCAACGACGGCGGGGGCTCGATCCGGGTACCCGCTTCGGCCAATGGCCTTGTGGGGCTGAAGCCTACCCGCGGGCGCAATCCATTGGGGCCTGATCTGGGCGATATCATGGGCGGGCTTACTTGCGAGGGCGTGGTTTCACGCAGTGTGCGTGACACCGCCGCAGTACTTGATGCGACAGCCGGCAATGAAATGGGCGATCCCTACTGGGCACCGCCCCAGCCGAAATCCTATCTTGGGGAAGCGCAGACCGCCCCAGGCAAACTCAGAATAGCGTTTGCGCAGAAAAGTCTCTTTGGAAAACTGTTCGACCCGGAATGCGTGGCAGCCATTCAGGCGAGTGCAAAGTTGCTTGAAGGCCTCGGACATCACGTCGAAGAGGCGAGCCCGCCGGTTTCCGGTGATGCCTTTGCAGCGGCCTTTATGCCGGTTTGGGCGGCCGGCGTCACGATGCTCATCGACGGCGTGGGAATGATGACGGGGCGGGTCCCGCACGAGAGCGATTTTCAAGGACTGACCTGGGGCTTTTATCAATTGGGTAAACAAATAAGCGCATCTCAATATCTGATGTGTTGGTTTCAGTTGCAAACGCTGAGCCGGCAAGTCGCGCAATTCCATGACACCTACGATGTCTGGATGACGACAACACTCGGCACGCCAACAGTGCGCAACGGTACCCTGGACATGAACGAGAAAGACGTTGCGAAGGCAACCGAGCCATTGTTCAATTATCTACCGGTGACGCCACTGCAGAACCTGACAGGGCAACCCGCGATCTCATTACCCCTGGCGTCGGCTGCGAATGGTTTGCCGATTGGCATTCATTTCGCTGGACGCTTTGGCGACGAGGCGACATTGTTGCGGCTGGCAGGACAGCTTGAGAAAGCAAAACCGTGGTCGAACCACCATCCGAAAATCTGGAACTGAGAGGAACTGAGATATGACATTCGCACAATACGCAGACTATGACGGCTTGGGCCTGGCAGAACTCGTGCGGAAGAAGGATGTCTCTCCCGGTGAATTACTTGAGACCGCGATAGAACGGGCGGAGCGGCATAATCCCAAACTGAATGCGATTGTTTACAAAGCCTATAACCAGGCGCGAGCCGCCGTAAAAGGCGCACTGCCAGATGGCGCATTTCGCGGTGTCCCTTTTCTCATCAAAGATCTGGGACTCGAAGTCTCTGGTATGCCACGCAGCGATGGCACATTCTTTAAGGGCAATGAACCCGACACGTTCGACGGTCTGCTGACGCAGCGCTACAAGAAGGCGGGCGTCGTCATTATGGGCAAGACCAACACGCCCGAGTTTGGCATCACCGGCACGACAGAAAGCGCTCGGCTGAAACCGTGCCGCAATCCCTGGAATACCGATCATATCACAGGCGGATCCTCTGGCGGTTCGGCAAGCGCAGTGGCAGCCGGCATCGTGCCGCTCGCCCATGCGTCGGATGGAATGGGCTCAATCCGCATTCCTGCTGCCTGCTGCGGTTTGGTAGGTATGAAGGTGACAC
>VFKO01000383.1 GCA_009885515.1 Rhodobiaceae bacterium
CTCAACGGCGACAACGTCGGCGCAATCCTCGAACAGGCTTTCCAGAACGGCGATCTCACCCCCGAGCAACTCGCGCTCTATGCGCAGCTCTTCGCCCTCTCCGACGAATGCGCGATCACTGATGCCTTCGACGACCTCTCGGGCCTGCCCTTCGACTTCCTGGCCTTCCAACTCGACGGCCCCTTCAAGAAAATGGTCGGCGCCCGCATCGACAGTGGCCGTTCCACCGGCTGTCTCGTGGCGGGTCCCGGCGGTTGCTTCAACCGCTACGCCGAAAACACTACGGCCGGCAGCACCGCTATGACCGACGCCTCACCCGGCGAAGACCCCTTCGCCTGGCTTGAAACTGGCGTTCGCAGGGCGGGCTCAAGCGCCGTCTGGGGCCGCGCGGTTGGCGTCTGGGGCAACACCGATGGCGATTCAGCTGCGGGCGCGCCGGGCAGCGACTTCAACCAGAAAGGCGCCATCGTCGGTGCCGACCACGTGTTCTCCAACACCTTCCTGGCCGGTGTTGCCGCGCAGTTCACCGACACCGACATCAACTTCCCCGGCCGCCCGGACCAGGTCCACGTCAACAGCTATGAAATCGGCGCCTACTCGTCATGGGGCGATACGCAAGCCTATCTCAACACCAACGTCAGCTACATAAAACATGCCTTCGACACCAGCCGCACGCTCTTCGGCGACCCGACTTCGGGTGACTTCGACGGCGCCACACTTTCGGCCTGCTTGGAGATCGGCACGATCTTCGAATCTGGCGACTGGCGCCTCCAGCCCATCCTGGCCCTCTCACTGGCGTCGCTCACCACTGACGGCTACACCGAGAACGGCATCAACCCAGACCGCCTCGTCGTCCAGGACTCAGGCTTTGACTCGCTGAAATCCGTCCTCGGCGGGCGCTTTGCCTATCCCATTGAGTTGAAGAGCGGCCGCCTCCTTGTGCCGGAGTTGCGCGTCAGCTGGAACCACGAACTGATGGACAACAGCGCCCAGTTCAACGCCAGACTGCTCTCCTTCGCCGACATCCCAGCGTCGTACTTCACCGTCAACGGTACCGAGTTTGACCGCGATTCCGTCAACCTGGGCGCCGGCCTCAACGCTCCCGTCAACGACCGGACCATCCTCTACTTCGACTACGACGCGTCATTGAGCTCAGACCAAGAATCCCAAACCGTCTCGGGCGGGCTCAGGATTTTGTGGTAAGCGAAAGGGGCGGGAAAGAAACATCCCGCCCTCAACTCACGGGCCTGCCGAGCGAATGAAGGCAATGAACTGATCGTCAAGCTCAACATCGCGCACCGGGGCGCAACGCCTTTGCAGTTCCGCGCCCTCCGACCGCAACGCTTCGCCTTCCGCCATCAGCTTTGGCCCTGTCTCAGTCCAATGTCGCCTGAGCACAAACACCGAGCTGCCCGGTGAGCGCCCGCGCGTCGCCTC
>VFKO01000361.1 GCA_009885515.1 Rhodobiaceae bacterium
GATGCACATGATGCACGCCGATATTGGCCGTCAGCCAGCGCAACGGCGCCGGCAAATCGTAATGCGAACTGCCCGCCAGCGCCGAGTCTTGAATATTCCACTCCCCGCCGTCGGCCCACACTGTCCCCTCGAACTGGTGCTGCACGAAGAACAGCCACACCCCCATCGACGAGGCAATGATAATAATTGGCAGATGCACCTGCAAAAATGGCACCACGCCGATCAACCACATCATGAAAAGCCCCGCCGCCGCGATCACCACATTGTTGGCCATCGCCGATACCCAGGGTCCAGCGCCAACCCGCATCATCCCGATCGGCAACCGGTTGGCGATCAAAAACACATAAGCCGGCCCGATCACGAACAGCACAATCGGGTGACGGTAAGCCCGATAGCGCAAACGTTCCCACCACGGTTGCGCCACATATTCGGCGACCGTCATCGTTTCGATGTCCCCGATACCCCGCGTCTCAAGATTGCCCGATGTCGCGTGATGCAAATTATGCGAGCGCCGCCACACACCGAACGGCGTCATCGTCAGCACACCGCAAACCCGGCCGACCCAATCATTGGCCCAGCGGTTGCGGAAAAACGACCCATGCCCGCAATCGTGCAAAATCAAAAACAGCCGCACCAAAAACCCGGCCGCAGGAATAGCAATCAGCAGCGACAACCAATAACCAACGCCCAGCGCCAGCCACGTCGCAATCCACAAGCCCACGAACGGGCCAACTGTGATCGCAATTTCGACAATGCCGCGAGGTACGCTGGGCTGGCGGTAGCGCACCAGAATCTGTGCCCAACTCTGGGCATTTTTCTGCGGGGCTGCAAAATTCTGACTCTCGGGAAACTCGTTCATCTTTACCGCACTAAACTCGCACTGCTGTTTGGCAGGATTCGCGCGTCCCGCCAAGTTGCCAATCTGCCAGTCATCACAATCTTTGCCACAGGGCTTGACCTCACCCCGTGTCATTCCTGACAAGACGGCACCAAATGACCAGCCCCCTTCCCATCACCGCGGCTTTGCCTGAGCTCAAAGCAGCACTCTCCTCCCACCGCGCCGCCGTGCTCGAAGCACCGCCAGGTGCTGGCAAAACGACGCTGGTACCTATTGCGCTCTGCGATGAACCTTGGGCGCGCGGCAAAAAAATCCTGATGCTGGAGCCGCGCCGGATCGCCGCCCGCGCCGCCGCCGCCCGCATGGCCGATCTGCTGGGCGAGCAGCCGGGCGAAACTGTCGGCTATCGCGTGCGCCAAGACAGCCGCGTAGGTCCCAAAACCCGCATCGAAGTTCTGACCGAAGCCCTGCTTACCCGCCGCCTGCAAAGCGATCCCGAACTCAAAGACGTGGCCTTGGTCATCTTCGATGAATTCCACGAACGCAGCCTCAACGCCGATCTGGGTCTGGCCCTCGCGCTGGAAGCCCAAAGCGCCCTCAACGACCAACTCAAAATCCTCGTCATGTCGGCGACCCTGGACGGCGCGCGCGTCGCCAAACTGCTGAACAACGCGCCCTCCGTGCGCAGCGAAGGCCGCCTCTTTCCCATCGAAACTCACTATGCGCCACCACACGCCAACACCCGCATCGAACAGCACGCAACCAGCGCAATCCTCCGCGCCCTCGACGAAACCACGGGCGGTATCCTGGTGTTCTTGCCAGGCGAAGGCGAAATCCGTTTAGTAGAACGCCTGCTGTCCACGCACGATCTGAGCGGCGCCATACTTTCCCCACTCTACGGTGCCCTCGCCCCGGAGGTCCAAGACCGCGCCATTCGCCCGGTCTCCGACGGCAGGCGCAAGATCGTGCTGGCGACCAGCATCGCCGAAACCAGCCTGACCATCGAAGACGTCCGCATTGTCATCGACTGTGGCCTGCAACGAATGGCCCGCTACAATCCGGCGACCGGCATGACCCAACTCGTCACCAGTAGCGTCTCGCTTGCCTCCGCCGACCAACGCCGCGGCCGGGCCGGCCGTGTCGCCCCCGGTATTTGCTACCGCCTCTGGGACGAAGCCGAGACCCGCGCGCTGGCGCCCTACACGCCGCCTGAAATTCTCACCAGCGACCTCGCCTCCTTCGCCCTAGAACTGGCCGGTTGGGGCGAGCGCGATGCAAGCCGCTTGCGATTTCTCGACGCGCCGCCATCTGGCACCTTCGCCGAAGCCCAGGAACTCCTGCGCGAACTCGACGCCATCGACACCACCAACACCATCACCCAGCACGGCCGCGCCTGTTTAAGCTTCGGCGCCCATCCCCGCCTCGCCCACATGATGCTCCGCGCGCGCGACATCGGCTTGGGCGCCAGTGCCGCCGCACTCGCGGCAATACTGGGCGAGCGCGATATTATCCGCAGCCGCGACGCCGATCTGCGCACACGGCTCGAAGCCTTTGCCGGTGACCGCGATGTCAACGCGGATCGCGGCGCCCTTACCCGCGCCCGTGAACAGGCGCGCGCCTGGCGGCGTACACTCAACCTCAAAACCACCAGCGTTGAACCAAACGCCGTTGGACGCCTGACCGCGCTCGCCTATCCTGAGCGCATTGCCAAGCGTCGCGGCCCCGGCAGTTTCCGTCTCGCCAACGGTCGCGGTGCCACGTTATCCGAAACCGATCCGCTCGCCGCTCAAGACTATCTCGCCATCGCATCACTCGATGGAGCCGGCGCCAACGCCCGCGTTCACCAGGCAGCCCCCGTCCTCCTCGCCGACCTCGAAGAACTTTTCGCCGCCCACATCGAAAACTACCAAATCGTCGAATGGAGTTCGCGCGAAAATGCCGTGTGCGCCCGCGAGGAACGCAAGCTCTACGCCCTCACGCTCAGCGAACGCCCGCTCAAAAAACCCGATCCATCGAAAGTCGCCGCCGCCGTCATCGCCGGCATTCGCGAGTTGGGACTTGGCGCCTTGCCCTGGACACCGGAACTCGAAACTCTGCGCGCCCGCGTAAATTTCCTGACCCGCATTGACCCCCAAGCCGCATGGCCCGGCTTATCGGACACCGCCTTGCTCAACACGCTCGAACACTGGCTGCAGCCCTTTTTGGGCACCGTCACTCGTGCGAGTGATTTTCCACGCCTCGATCTCGAGGCGGCACTGAACACCCACTTTGACTGGGAGACGAAAAAACGCCTCGACGCGATGGCGCCGACACACATCACTGTTCCTTCAGGCTCGCATATCAGAATCGACTACAGCGCTGATGCACCGTTCCTCGCCGTCCGCTTGCAGGAAATGTTTGGCCTTGCAGATACACCCACAATTGTCGGCGGACGTGTCGCCCTGACGCTTCACCTACTCTCGCCCGCGCGCCGCCCGGTTCAAGTCACACGCGATCTGAAGAGTTTCTGGGCCAATGGCTATCCGCAGGTAAAGCGCGACCTCAAAGGCCGCTATCCCAAACACCATTGGCCGGATGATCCGTGGACGGCAATCCCCACCGCCCGCGCCAAGCCGCGTGGGACTTAAGACAGGGAAACACATTTTTTACCGTGTTGCCTGTCACCATATTAATTGGTCAACGCCAATACTGCAAAGGGATCAAAGGCGATCAAAAGGACGCCAGATGCAATCACCTGCGCACGCGGCCGAAACCTCCGAAGAGTTTGAAGGCGGCGACTTGACTGGTCGCTGCCTCGACGGCGTCGACCTGTCAGGCCGCTTGATCGCACGTGCCAGATTCAACGGTGCCTCGCTCAGACGCGCCATCCTGACAGGTGCCGAGTTTCGCGACTGCTCGTTTGTTGGTACCTCCCTCGACGAAGCAATAATGCACCACACCGTATTTGAGAATTGCGATTTCTCTCAGTCAGCCGTCACCAACGCCAATCTCCAGCAAGCGGTGTTTCGCGCCGTGACAGTTCTGGGTTACAGCCGGAAAACATCAACCGTCAGGCAGGCGAAAACAAATTTTGATGGCGCAACACTCGATGGCTCAAGCTTTGCCGGCGCACGCATGATTGCCGCATTGCTGCACAACGTCAAAGCAACCGGCGTAGACTTTTCAAATTGCGATCTGCGCTACAGCTCCTTCAACGGCAGCACGCTCGAAGACGTGAAATTCAGCGGCGCGAATCTCCAGGACGCCAACTTTGCCAAATGCCCCGGCGCTCGCAGCTTTCTGCCTGAATACGCGCTGATGTTCGTAAAGCTCGTGCAGCCCATCGGCGAAGCCGAACTCAAGGATTGTCTCAGCCGCCATCTGCAATGGCTCGACACCGATGGCGCTCAAGGCATGCGTCTCTCCCTGCAAGGATTTGATCTGTCTGGACAGAAATTCGACGGCTACGACTTCTCCGGCACCGACTTTCGTGGCGCCCGCCTCGACCGTGCCAGCATGAAGAAAGTAAAACTTGTTGCAGCCGACCTGCGCGACACAAGCTTGATCGGCACAAACTTCTCGTCTTCCGACTTGCGCGGAGCATTGTTATCCCAAGGCGAACTGCGTCGCGCCATACTGACCGGCGCCCTTATCGACGATCCCGTGCTGGCGCCCACTTGATCTGCATTGCACAGACGTTCACAGTGCCGGGCTGACAACCGCCCGCAAATTGTGTGACGACACCGCTGCCAATTTCTCCCACAACGCTGATCTATAGTGCGCGAGCGTTGCGGGACTTCGGCGACGGCTTCATTGTCCTGCTCTTGCCCGTCTACCTCGCAAACCTCGGCTTCGACGCCTTCCAGATCGGCCTCGTCGCCACGCTTGCCCTACTGGGCTCCGCGCTGACCACTCTCGCCATCGGCATGATCGGCACGTCCTACAGCACCCGCACGCTGCTCATCGCGTCATCCGCACTCATGACACTAACCGGCATCGCCTTCATCGCGCCAACGATCACGCCCGTCATCTTTGTCATCGCCTTCGTCGGCACCATCAACCCGTCCTCGGGCAGCGTCAGTATCTTCGTCCCCCTCGAACACTCGGCCCTCAGCCACAGCGTCACTGACGCCAATCGAACCAGATCCTTCGCCCGCTACAGCGTCGTCGGCGCCCTCGCCGCAGCGCTCGGCTCTCTCGCCGCCGCCAGTCCGGAATACATAGCGCTGACAGGCCTCACCCCACAAACCTCCTTGCAATTGATGTTTGCGCTCTACGCCGCTCTGGGCCTCACCGCAGGCGCGATCTATGCCCGCATGCCCCGTCAAGCCAGTCAAACGCACCTTCCGCCCAAACCACTCGGTCAGTCAAAGGCGATCGTCTTCAAACTCGCAGCTCTATTCAGCGTCGACGCCTTCGCCGGCGGCTTCATCGTCCAGTCTCTCATGGCCTTGTGGCTCTTCGACAAATTCCAACTCAGCCTGACAACCGCCGGAATTTTCTTCTTCGTCTCCAGCCTGTTGGCAGCGGTTTCGATGCCCATCGCCAGTTGGCTCGCAAGCCGCATCGGCCTCGTCAACACGATGGTCTACACCCACATCCCAGCGAGCTTGTGCTTAATGGCGGCAGCCATCGCGCCCACCTTGGAAATCGCCCTCACCCTCCTCCTCATCCGCGCCGCGCTCTCACAAATGGATGTGCCCACGCGCTCGTCTTATGTCATGGCGGTCGTCACCCCCGAAGAACGCACCGCCGCCGCAAGCTTCACCTCCGTCCCGCGCAGCCTCGCCGCCGCCGCGAGCCCCGTCATCGCCGGCGCCCTCTTCACCGCCGGTTACACCGCCCTGCCCTTCGTCATCTGCGGTGTCCTGAAGATAGCCTACGACATCGCCCTGCTCTGGACCTTCCGAAACGTCAAGCCGCCGGAGGAAATGCACCAACCCCTGTCCTAAACCTCAGCAAAAGCGGCAGATTTCCAGCAATTTTTTTAGGACAAACAGGACACAGGACGCTGCCCCAAAACACTGTCCTATTTGTCCTGTCCCGTTTGTCCTACGCACAGCCGGTGCACAAAAAACCAAGTGCGATCGTCAACGCGCGGCGTCCAGAATCCAAATCCAAATGCAAGACACAATCCTCCATAAATATAAGATAAACATATTTGAGCACAAATATAGAACATACCCGCAGCCGTGTCAACACCCCGCTAACTTGCCCAAAATACTGGCAGGTTGCGGCCACACTCTGCTAACCTCTGGCGGCGCACCCAAACCACCAATTCGCCGGAGACCGCCATCAACGACACCACCCGCAAGCTCGCCACCATCGTGGCCCTCGACGTCGCCGGTTACTCGGCGCGGACGGAGGCTGACGAGGCGCGTACGACAGCGGAGGTGGCAGCACTCCGCAAGGTGATCGAAGCCATCGCCGCGAAGCACGGGGGCAGGGTGTTCAACACCGCCGGCGACGGCTTCATGCTCGAGTTCGGCTCAAGCCTCTCAGCCGTCGAAGCCGCCTTCGAACTCGCCGAAACCTGTGAGCCCAAAGTCCGCGTCGGCGTCCACCTCGGCGACGTCGCGGTCCAGCCAAACGGAGATCTGCTCGGACACGGCGTGAATGTGGCGGCGCGGTTGATGGCCAAGAGCGAACCGGGTGGCGCGCTAGTGTCAGCCGACGTCCGCCGCACGATTCGCGGACCGTTGGGCGAACGCCTCGTCTCGCGCGGCGTCATGCAACTCGACAAGATGGCCGAGACGCTCGAAGCCTTTGCGCTGAGGATCGTGACGGCGACGCCAGCCTCGCCTGACGTTTTCCTGTCCTACGCTCGCGAAGATCAAGCGGTCGCGCGCAAGTTCGCCGAAGCGCTCGAACGCGAAGGCCTTGCCGTCTGGTGGGACGTCGCCCTGCGCTCCGGCGAAGCCTATGACGAGACGATGGAACAAGCGTTGAAAGCAGCGAAGTCCGTTGTCGTTCTGTGGTCCAAGGCCTCCGTGCAGTCACGCTGGGTACGCTCCGAAGCCACACTGGCCGACCGCAACAAGACGCTCGTCCCCGCGATGATCGAACCCTGCGAGCGCCCAATCATGTTCGAACTGACGCAGACGGCGGAGCTGGCGCATTGGCAGGGCGACCCGGCGGATCGCACGTGGGAGACGTTCCTCGCCGACGTGCGACGGTTCGTTGGGCGCGAGGCACCGGCCGCCGCATCGCGCCCCGCGACGGCACCAACGCCGGTCACGGCGCAGGAGACCCTCAAGCCTGGCCAGCGCGGCGACGCGCCATCCCTCGCCGTGCTGCCCTTCACCAACCGGTCAGGCCAGGCGGAAGACGACGTCTTCGCCATTGGGCTTGTTGAAGACGTGATTTCCGCGCTCTCCCAAGGCGTGGATGTGCGCGTACTCGGCGCGGCAGCCACGCGCAATCTCGCAATCACGGACCTGGCTGCAGTCGGCCGCCAGCTGGGTGTGCGCTATCTGCTCGAAGGCAATGTGCGGCGCGCAGGTGCCAATCTGCGTGTCACCACGCAATTGCTGGAAGCGGCGACAGGCTCCGTGCTCTGGACCGGCAAGTTCGACCGTCCGCTGAGCGAACTGGCAAACCTCCAGGAAGAGCTCGTACTGGACTTGGCAGCGAGCCTCAATGTCGAGGTGTCCAGCATCGAGATCGAGCGCGCACTGCCGAAGCCGGACGACCTCTCCGCCTGGCAGATGTTGCAGCGTGCGCAATTCATCGGGCTTACGGGCGAGCCTCTTGTCACTGCGGCTGCGGCCTTGTCGGAATGCGAACGCGCGCTGGCACTGGCGCCGGACTATGCCCTGGCAAATGCTGTCACCGCCAACAACCTCATGACGTCCATGATCTTCAGCGGTCGGGATGATCCGGAAACAGTGGCGCGCGCACGCCGGCTGGCTGAGCGCGCCCTCAAGCTCGCCCCCCACGACCCCGCCGTTTTGTCAGAGATCTCCGCAGTGTCCGCCATGACCGGCGCCGCAACCGAAGCGCTGCGCCATTCCAGCATTGCGGTTCGCAAGCTGCCGGGAAGCGGCATGGCGCACTTCCGTCACGCCTGGAATTGCGGTTTGCTTGATCGGTCGGAGGAAGGGCTCCGCCACGTGACCACGGCGGGGCGGCTCATGCCCGGATCTTACATGACGCGCCTGGTCAATTTCTGGCTCGCGGATTTCTGCTGGCGCCTTGGCCGGTTCGCGGAAGCAAATGCGCACATCGATGAAGCGCTCGCCCTGGGCGATTCTTCCAATTCCCATCTTTTGAAAGCAAGGATTGCGGTTAGTGCAGGCGATGAGGCGACAGCCAGACAGCAAGTGGCGATCGCCAGGCGTTCAGGGATTCCTCTCGCGCTGCATGAGGCAATCTGGTTACGTCTTTTCCCGTCTAGCCCGGACAGGGATCAGTGGATGAGCACATTGCGCCGCCTCTGGGCCGAAGCGGAGCCCGGCGCATGACCGACACCACCCGCAAACTCGCCACCATCGTGGCCCTCGACGTCGCCGGCTACTCGGCGCGGACGGAGGCTGACGAGGCGCGCACGACGGCGGAGGTGGCGGCACTCCGCAAGGTGATCGAAGCCATCGCCGCGAAGCACGGGGGCAGGGTGTTCAACACAGCCGGCGACGGCTTCATGCTCGAGTTCGGCTCAAGCCTCTCAGCCGTCGAAGCCGCGGCCGAACTTGCATCAAAATGCGAACCGAAAGTCCGCGTCGGCGTCCACCTCGGTGACGTCGTCGTCCAGCCGAACGGCGACCTCCTCGGCCACGGCGTCAACGTCGCCGCGCGGTTGATGGCGCGAAGCGAACCGGGTGGTGCGCTTGTGTCCGGGGCTGTACGTCAATCCATTCGCGGGCCTGTCGCCGAGCGCCTGGTTTCTCGCGGATCGATGCAACTCGACAAGATGGCGGAGATCATCGAAGCGTTTGCTTTCGGCGTCAGCGCAAACTCAACCGTCGCTGTGCCCAAGCCTGTTGCTCTGGCAATGCCAGAAAAACCGTCGATTGCCGTCTTGCCTTTTTCAGACATGACGGGCGCGAAGGACCAAGATTACTTCACCGAAGGCATGCTGGTCGAAATCGTCACGGCACTCTCGGCGTTTCCCTCGCTGTTCGTGATCGCCCATGCCGCAAGTCTCAGCCTTCGTGGCGACACGCGCAGCCACACCCTGATCGCGCGCGAACTGGGTGTGCGCTACATCCTGACCGGAAGCGTTCGCAAGTCGGGCGATCGCGTTCGCATCTCCGTTGAGCTTCTGGACGAGGGCGAGCGGACGCCGATCTGGACCCAGCGGTTTGATGGAACGCTCGAAGACGTGTTCGCGCTGCAGGACACGGTCGCCAACGCCGTCGCCAGCCAGATCGAACCCAGCATCCAGGCGGCCGAAGTGCGTCGCGCAACACAGCGCCCGACGGCCGACCCGGGTGCTTACGATCTCTACCTGCGCGGACTGCATGCACAATGGAGCAACTACGACAGTGAATCGCTCCTCAAAGCCATCGAGTGTTTCGATCAGGCGATAGAGCGCGATCCAGACTTCGCCTTGGCGCACGCCCATGTCAGCAATGCGCACATCAACATGTACATCACGAGCCATGCGGATCATCCTGATGAAGCGCTGCGAAAAGCAAAAGAAAGTGCGCAACGCGCAGAGCGGTTGGGATCGAATGATGCAGAGGTCCTTGCCTTTGCGGCCTACTCGCTCTTTCAGTGCGGAGCGAACATCGCTGTCGTCGATGCGATGTTTGATCGCGCGCTCGCATTGAACCCGGGATCGTCCGTCGTGCGCTATTGCAGTGGCTGGTTTTACCTCAATGCAGGTCGGCCTGAAGCTGCACGCGCAGAATTTGAGATTGGCCTCCGCCTCGACCCACGCTCACCTTTTTGGGGTTTGCTGACGGCGGGCTTGGGTATCTCGCACTTTTATCTGCGACGCTTCGCAGACGCCCTCCCGCTACTCCAGCCGATGTTGCAAACCCCACTTCCGGACGTCGGCAACTGCTTGATCGCATCCTGCCTTGGCCACCTTGGGCGTCGCGAGGAGGCGAGAACTGCGGTGGAAAGGCTCGCACCCTTGTCGCCAAAGGATGAGCATTGGCTGGGATTCCACCGAGACCCCGCCTTTCGAGAGCTTATAAATGAAGGCCTTGCGCTGGCCGCCGGAGACTCTGCAAGCAGATGACCGACTTGACCCGCAAACTCGCCACCATCGTGGCTCTCGACGTCGCCGGCTATTCGGCGCGGACAGAGGCTGACGAGGCGCGCACGACGGCGGAGGTGGCGGCCCTGCGCAGGGTGATCGAAGGCATTGCCTCAAAACACGGTGGCCGCGTCTTCAACACCGCTGGCGACGGCTTCATGCTGGAGTTCGGCTCAAGCCTCTCGGCCGTCGAAGCCGCCTTCGAACTCGCCGAAACCTGCGAGCCAAAAGTCCGCGTCGGCGTCCACCTTGGCGATGTCGCCGTCCAGCCCAACGGCGACCTACTCGGCCACGGTGTCAATGTTGCTGCTCGACTCATGGCGCGCAGCGAGCCTGGCGGCGCGCTGGTATCGGGCGCCGTGCGCCAGTCCATTCGCGGGCCAGTCGCCGAGCGCCTTGTTTCTCGCGGATCGATGCAGCTCGACAAGATGGCAGAGGTGATCGAAGCTTTTGCGTTTGGCGTCAGCGCAACCTCAACGGTCGTGGCGTACAAACCTGTTGCTCTGGCGCTGCCGGAAAAACCGTCGATCGCCGTCATGCCGTTCTCCGACATGACCGGCGCGAAGGACCAGGATTATTTCACAGAAGGCATGCTGGTTGAAATCGTCACGGCTCTGTCGACATTTCCCTCACTGTTCGTGATCGCCCACGCGGCAAGCCTCAGCCTTCGAGGCGACACGCGCAGCCACACCCTGATCGCCCGCGAACTGGGCGTGCGATACATCCTGAGCGGAAGCGTACGCAAGTCAGGAGACCGTGTGCGCATCTCCGTTGAGCTTCTCGACGAGGACGCACGGACGCCAATCTGGACCCAGCGCTTCGACGGCACGCTCGAAGACGTGTTTGCGCTGCAGGACACCGTCGCAAACGCCGTTGCAAGCCAGATCGAACCCAGCATCCAGGCTGCCGAAGTCCGCCGCGCCACCGCGCGCCCGACCGCGGACCCCGGCGCCTACGATCTCTATCTCCGCGGCTTGCACGCGCAGTGGGGCGTCTACGAGAAAGAACCGCTGCTGAAAGCCATCGGCTTCTTCAATCAGGCGATTGAGCGTGATCCGGACTTTGCACTCGCGCTCGCTCACGCCAGCAATGCCCACATCAACATGTACATCCAAAACCAGACAGATCACCCGGAAGAGTCGCTGCGCCAGGCGTTCGAGTTGGCAAAACGCGCGGAACGGTTGGGCGCCAATGATGCTGAAGTTCTGGCATTTGCCGCCTATTCGCTATTGCAATGCGGGTCGGATCTGGCAACCGTGGATGCACTGATCGATCGCGGACTCGCGCTGAATCCGGGATCGTCAGTGGTGCGCTACAACAGTGGCTGGATTTACATGTTTGCTTGCCGCCCTGCGGCCGCCCTCGCGGAATTCGAGATGGGACTGCGTCTGGACCCGCGCTCACCTTGGTGGATGGCACTTACGCTCGGCCATGCCTGGTCTCTCTTTCATCTCCGGCGTTTCGCGGAGGCGCTGCCTCTGCTCTACAAGTCGATCGAAAACCCGCAACCAGAGTTCTCTCAAAGATTGATCGCGTCCTGTTATGGCCATCTCGGTCGGCTTGAGGAAGCCAGATCGGCGCTGGGAGGTCTCGCGCCGCTTGTGCCCAGAGAAGTGCTCTGGTCAAGCCTGTTCCGGGATCGGAGTTTTCAGACCATCATCGACGAAGGCCTTGCGCTAGCGGCCGGGGCTTCAACCAGCAAATGACCGACACCACCCGCAAACTCGCCACCATCGTGGCCCTCGACGTCGCCGGTTACTCGGCGCGGACGGAGGCTGACGAGGCGCGCACGACGGCGGAGGTGGCGGCGCTGCGCAAAGTGATCGAGGCGATTGCCGCCAAACACGGCGGGCGCGTCTTCAACACGGCCGGCGACGGCTTCATGCTGGAGTTCGGCTCAAGCCTCTCAGCCGTCGAGGCCGCCTTCGAACTCGCCGAAACCTGCGAACCGAAAGTCCGCGTCGGCGTCCACCTCGGCGACGTCGTCGTGCAGCCCAACGGCGACCTGCTCGGCCACGGCGTGAACGTCGCCGCGCGCCTTATGGCGAAGAGCGATCCGGGCGGCGCCCTCGTCTCTGCC
>VFKO01000279.1 GCA_009885515.1 Rhodobiaceae bacterium
TCCAGCCTGTGCAGCGCACTGTTCAGCGCGGCAAACTCCGACACTTCCAGGCCCCCTGAAGGTTCGACCAGTACTACGTGGCGGTCGAACAGCCCCGCCACAATTTTTGCAATCCCGGCACCCTTCTCGGTCACGCTCACACGCACCGAACGGCGATCACTCTCCGAGCGCGTATGATTGATGTAGCCCGCTTCCACCAGCTTCTTCAGATTGTACGATACGTTTGAACCCAGATAATGCCCGCGTGTCCGCAACTCGCCGGCTGTCAATTCCTGGGTGCCGATGTTGAACAGCAGCAACGCCTGCACACTGTTCACCTCACCTTGCCCCACGCGCTCAAGTTCGTCCTTGATCACGTCCAGCAATTGCCGGTGCAAGCGCTCAACCAGATTCAGACACTCAAGATAGCGCTGCTTCACGCCCTCCGGCCCTGACTGCGGCGCTTCGTTTTGTACGCGTGCGGTTGCTGTAACGCTCATGACCCCGGTCCCCAAATATGTGCCCAGGCATTTTGCCCGGTGTAACAGGACCCAAGGTTAGTGCCCCGCTGCTAACGACGGCTTAAGTGGCAAGGCAAACATCAGGTTAACTCGGCTTATGTCCCCGCAACATTTGAATAATGCCCGAAAAATCAAGCGCCCCTGCGCCCGAGGCCTCATAGAGGCTATAAAGCGCGGCGGCCTGCGCCCCCAATGGCGTCGTTGCCCCCGACGCGAGCGCCGCAGTCTGCGCCAGTTTCAGATCCTTAAGCATCATCGCCGCCGTAAAGCCCGCTTGATAGTCCCGGTTTGCCGGTGACGCTGGAACCGGTCCCGGAACGGGACAATAGCTCGTCAGACTCCAGCATTGGCCCGAAGCCGTTGATGAAATCTCGTAAAGCGTCTCATGTGCCAGACCCAATTTTTCCGCCAGCACAAATGCTTCGCAGGTTCCGATCATCGAAATGCCGAGCAGCATGTTGTTGCAGATTTTCGCTGCCTGCCCATTGCCCCCACCACCGGCGTGAAAAATATTCTTGCCCATTTTCTCAAGCACCGGTTTGGCGCGAGCAAAGGCCTGATCGTCGCCGCCCACCATAAAAGTCAACGTGCCAGCCGTTGCCCCACCGGTGCCACCCGACACCGGTGCATCCAGAAACGCCGCCCGCACCAGCCTGGCCGCGGCATGAACCTCACGCGCTGTTCCCACATCAATGGTCGAGCAATCGATCAGCAAGGTACCTTCCCGCCCGGTCGCAAGCAAACCACTGTCCCCGAGATAGACCTGGCGCACATGCTGACCGGCAGGCAGCATCGTGATGACGATCTCCGCCTCCTTCGCCGCATCAACAGCCGATGCCCCGCCACGAGCGCCCGCAGCCACAGCCTTTTCGACGGCCGCCCCCGACATGTCGAAGACTTTCACCTCGTGCCCGGCCTTCACCAGATTGACTGCCATCGGTCCGCCCATATTGCCAAGCCCGATAAACCCTATGCGCATGTCAAGCCTCCTGTTCAAAAGTGAGTTCAGCCTCGCCGAGCGGCGCAAAGTATTTGGCAACATCGCTGTCGCTGACTCCGGCAAGATCGGCCGGCTGCCACTTCGGCGCATTGTCTTTCTCGATGATGACGGCACGCACGCCTTCATAAAAATCGTGGCCGCGCATGAACCGGTTCGTCAACCGGAACTCAAGTTTCATGCACTCTTCAAACCCAAGCGTGGTGCCCTCGCGGATTTGATTGAATGTCACGCGCAAACTGGTAGGCGACTTCGCAGCCAGCGTTGTAAGGGTTTGATCTGCAAACAACGAAGTGTCGCTTTTCAATGACGCGATAATTCCTTCAACCGAGGTGCAGGAAAAATGCCGGTCGATCGCCGCACGCAAACCTTCAATCTTGGACTTGGTTTCGGACTTAACCGCATGATGCGACAACACCCGCTCAACCGGTAACACGTCTTCGCACAGCGCTGCTACCAGGGCTTCGTGGTGCGCCGCAGGCACTACATGGCTGGCGACCCCAACATATGCCGCGTCCGTCACATCAAGCCGCGCACCGGTTAAAGCCAAATAGAGCCCGGTCTTACCCGGACAGCGCGGCAAGAAATGTGTTCCACCCACATCGGGGAACAGACCAATCCCGGTTTCCGGCATGGCAAACATTGTGCCTTCGCCGCACACACGTGCAAATCCATGAACGGAAACGCCAACCCCGCCACCCATCACTATCCCATTGATCAATGGGATATAGGGCTTGGGATAACGCTTGATGAGCCGGTTGAGACGGTACTCGCGTCGATAAAAGTCGATGACATATGGTGTCCCCGCGCGGCCTGAATCATAAAGCGCCCGGATGTCGCCGCCCGCGCAGAATGCCCGCTCACCGGCGCCGCGCACCACCACCAACTCCACACCGGCATCACTCCGCCACGCCCGCAACTGCGCGTCCATGGCATCGACCATGCCAAGCGTCAGCGCATTCAACGCTTTGGGGCGATTGAGTGTGATCAACCCCGCCCGGCCACGCTGCTCGAAGAGAACCTCATCCATGATCCATGCCCTCAAGCTGCCGGAACGCGCGCCAGGTTTCGTGGCCACAGCCCACTCAGAAGTCCGAAGCCATAGGCCCACGCAATCCAGCTCGCGAACAACCGCTCTTGCCCGGCGGTCAAACCTGGAAGCACGACATCGATCCAGCCAATGACCGCCGCATTCGCCAGCAAACCTGTCGCGCAAATCAGAATCGCCGCCGCCGCACGTTCAGCCCGCGGCGTCTGAAAGGCGGAAAAGAAGAACCAGCCGATAGAGTAAACCAGCGCTGGTGTCACAGCAAACAGCGCTGCCGTCCACGCCACATTGCCTGACACAAAAATCAGTTCACCCATCCAGCGAATCATCAAGGTCGCTTCAAACCAGATCAATAATCCATAGGCCAATGCGTACAGGGCGACGCGTTGAGAAATCATGGTCATTGGCGCATCATTTCGCGCGCGATGATGACGCGCATAATTTCGTTAGTGCCTTCCAAAATCTGGTGCACACGCAAATCGCGGACATGGCGCTCCAATGGAAAATCCTTCAAATATCCGTAACCGCCATGCAGCTGCAGCGCGTCATTGGCAATCTTCGACGCATTGTCGCTGGCAAAGCGCTTGGCCATCGCGCACAACATCGTAGCGCGCGGATCGCGGCGATCCAGGGCCGCTGCCGCATTCCAGATCATCAACCGCGAAGCTTCAAGATCAGTCGCCATGTCGGCAAGCTTGAACTGAGTCGCTTGAAACTCGCCGATCTGTTTGCCGAACTGGCGGCGCTCCACCACATAACGTTGCGACTGTTCCAAAGCCGCACGTGCGGCGCCCAGCGAACACGCACCGATGTTGATACGCCCTCCATCCAGACCCATCATGGCGATGCGAAACCCCTCGCCTTCCGCGCCGATGCGATTGCCAAGCGGAATTCGGCAATCTTCAAAGTTCACGGTCGCAGTCGGCTGGCTGCGCCAACCCATCTTGCGCTCATTCTTGCCGAAACTCAGACCCTTCGTTCCTTTCTCGACCACCACGCACGAAATGCCCTTGGGCCCATCGGCGCCGGTTCGCACCATGCAAACATAAATGTCCGACACGCCCGCGCCGGAGATAAAGGCTTTGCCGCCGTTCAAAACGTAGTGCTCACCATCCCGGGCCGCTTTGGTTTTCAAGTTTGCCGCATCGGAACCCGCACCCGCTTCCGTCAGACAATAGCTCGCGATCAACTCCATACGGGTCAACTTCGGCAACCACGTGCGCCTCTGTTCATCGGTGCCGAAACGGTCAATCATCCACGACGCCATATTATGGATCGAGATATAGGCAGCCGTCGGCGTGCAGCCCGCCGCCAGCTCCTCAAAAATCAGCGCTGCATCAAACCGGCTGAGCCCGCTTCCGCCGACATCGTCCTTGACATAAATACCGGCAAACCCCAATCCAGCCGCTTGGCGCAGGGTTGGAATGGGAAAGATCTCGTCCTCGTCCCATTTGGCCGCAAATGGCGCGAGCTGGCCCGTCGCAAAATCTCGCGCCGTCTTTTGCACCAGCAGCTGTTCTTCGTTCAATTCGAAGGGCATTGCATCTTCCCCTTAGCCTTCAGGTGGTGATACGTAGAGCCTCTCCCGCTGTCAACGAAGTGTCTGAACCCATGCCAACCGACAGGTACCAGCACTTTCCGGCAACCCGCATGCGCCGATTGCGGCGCACGGAATGGGCGCGCCGGCTCGTTGCGGAGAATGTGCTCACCCCGTCGGACCTGATCTGGCCACTTTTCATCACCGATGGCAAAAACAAACGCGAGCCCATCTCGGCAATGCCGGGTGTTGAGCGAATCTCCGTTGACCTCGTCGTCCGCGCCGCTGAAGAAGCATGCCAGCTCGGCATTCCGGTGATCGCAGTGTTCCCTTTCACCGATCCTTCACGCAAGACCGACGATGGCCGCGAGGCTTTGAATCCGGACAATCTCGTGTGCCGCGCGACCCGTGCTGTTCGGGAAGCAAAACTGGACATCGGAATCATGTGTGACGTCGCACTTGATCCTTACACCAGCCACGGCCATGACGGCCTCCTTAGGGACGGGGTGATCTTGAACGACGAAAGCGTCGAAGCTCTCGTGGCTCAGGCTTTGACCCAAGTCGACGCCGGTTGCGATATCATTGCCCCATCCGACATGATGGATGGCCGCATCGGCGCGATCCGCAATGCACTGGAAAAGAATGGCCGCAAAGACACGCTGATCATGGCCTATGCGGCGAAATACGCCTCCGCCTTCTATGGCCCATTCCGTGAAGCCGTCGGTTCAGCCACGGCATTGCAAGGGGACAAGCGCACATACCAGATGAACATCTCCAATGCCAACGAGGCCCTACGCGAAGTAGCGCTCGACATAGCCGAAGGCGCCGACATGGTCATGGTCAAACCTGGCCTGCCCTATCTCGACATTGTACGCCGGGTCAAAGACAAGTTCGCGGTTCCAACTTTTGCCTATCAGGTGTCCGGCGAATATTCGATGATCATGGCCAGTGCCGAACGCGGCTGGATCGACGCCGACAAGGCCATCCTTGAGAGCCTGACTTCGTTCAAGCGCGCCGGCGCTGACGGCGTTTTAACGTATTTCGCCCCGCGCGCTGCAAAACTGATCTCGGCACTAAGATAACCGGGCAATCAGACTGGATGTATCCCAGCGCTTGCCGCCCAACCGTTCCACTTCACTATAAAATTGATCAACCAAAGCCGTCACCGGCAGCTGCGCCCCATTCGCACGCGCCTCGGCAAGCGCAATGCGCAAATCCTTGCGCATCCATTCCACGGCAAACCCAAAGTCGAACTTTCGCTCGTGCATCGTTGCGGCGCGGTTTTCCATCTGCCAGCTCTGTGCTGCACCTTTGGAGATCACATCGATGACCTCAGCTGGGTCGAGGCCCGCTTTCTCTGCGAAATGCACGGCCTCCGCCAACCCCTGCACAAGTCCTGCAATGCAAATCTGGTTGACCATTTTGGTCTTCTGCCCAGCACCCGCAGGCCCAAGCCGTTTGACCATCTTTGCATAAGCTCGCATGACCGGCTCCACCTTGGCATAGGCCGCTTCATCTCCACCGCACATCACGGTCAGCTGCCCCTTCTGCGCTCCCGCCTCGCCCCCGGATACCGGTGCATCAATGAACGCAACAGCGCGTCCAACAGCCTCTTCTGAAAGCTTTTCCGCCAACGCTGCAGAGCCAGTCGTGTGATCGACAAAGATTGCGCCTGGGCTCATGCGATCAAAGGCCACCGTTGCGACCGCTTGAATGTCCGGGTCATCGCCAACACATGAAAACACGAATTCAGCGCCCCGCACCGCTTCAGCGATCGTGGACGAAGCTTTGCCCGCATACTCCCCAACCCAGTGCTGCGCTCGCGTGGCCGTACGATTGAACACGACCACCGTGTGCCCAGCCCGCGACAGGTGACCCGCCATCGGGTATCCCATCCGTCCCAGACCAATAAAAGCCAGCTTTGCCATGTGACCATTTCCTTCTAATGTCGTCGAAGCGCTACTAACCCAAAACGAAGTCCAACATGAAACAAATCCTGCTCGCGACATGCATCACACTGGCATTTGCTTTCGGCCTGGCTTCGCTTTGGCTGATTGTAACAGCCCTTTGGCTAAAGGGTTCACTGCCAGTTCTCTCCGGTGAAATCCAGGTGCAAGGTAGCGACGCGCCCATTCGCATTGTGCGAGACATCGACGGCATTCCGCACATCTACGCCAAGAGCAGGGACGACGCACTGTTCGGCCTGGGGTTCGTACATGGTCAGGACCGTCTGTGGCAGATGGATTTTCAGCGCCGCACCGTTCAGGGCCGCCTCAGCGAGATCGCCGGATCAACCACTCTGGTCGCCGATATCTATTTGCGTACGTTGGGTCTCTACCGCGCCGCTCAACAGTCGCTCCAGCATCTGTCACCCCAGGCGCTTCGGGCGTTTGAGCACTATGCAGCCGGTGTCAATGCGGCACGCCCAAAAAACGGCAAACCCCTGCCACCTGAATTTTTCATGCTCGGTGTCAACCCTGAACCCTGGACCGCAGAAGATTCCATCGCCGTCCTAAAAGGGATCGCGGTGCAATTGTCGGCCAACGCCTTCCAGGAAATATTCAGGCTTCAACTGCTGAAAGTGCTTTCTGCCGAAAAAGCCGCTGCGTTCAATCCGCCACTTCCTCCAGAGGTCATAGAAGCCTATCGCCGCTACGCACCCAAGGACCCGGCAAAATTCGCAGCAGCCGTAGACGCGTTGTCAGAACTGGCCCCAGTCCTCGAAACGTCGGGCGCATCGAACAATTGGGTTGTTGGAGGGGCACAAACATCCAGTGGCAAACCGATGTTGGCGAACGACCCGCATTTGCCATTGACCGTTCCCGCATTCTGGTACCTCGCCCATTTGCAATGGCCGGGAGGCGAAGCGATCGGCGGCACGGTTCCCGGCATTCCAGCCATCGTCGCCGGCCGCACAGCAAAAGTCGCATGGGGACTGACCACCACGGGCGCCGACACCCAGGATCTCTTCTGGGAAAAAGTCGATCCGGACAATGCAAACTATTACCTCACGCCAGGCGGCTCCAAGCCCTTCGAAATCAGACTGGAAACAATCCGCGTCAGGTTTGGCGCTGCCAAAACCATCCGCATTCGCAGTACGCGCCATGGCCCGGTACTGCCAACCGACGAACCAAGACTGCAGGCCCTTGTTCCCGAAGGTTTTGCGCTCGCCCTCAGCTGGCCAGCACTTGATGCCGATGATCGGACTGGCGAAGCAGCGTTACGAATTTTCACAGCTCAAGCTGCTGATCGCACAACGATCGAACGTGCGTTCGAACCCTATCGCGCGCCAATCCAAAGCTTTGTTTATGCAGGCGGCGACGGCCACATTGGATTGATCCTGCCCGGTAAAATTCCTCTACGCAATGTGCAAAACCGGATTGCCGGACTGCTGCCAGGCGACGGCCCCGATCCGAAATACGACTGGCAGGGGTACATTCCAGACAGCGACAGGCCAATGTGGACGGGCGGCGCCCAGGACACCTTCATCACCGCCAACAACAATGTCGTTCCTCCGGGCTACAAGCCGATGATCGCGCGGGATTTTGACCATGAGCATCGTGCGCGCCGAATCAAAGCGCTGCTGAACAACCCCGGCAAGCCGCACACAGTGACCAGCTTCAAGTCCATTCAGCTTGACAACGGTGAGCAATTTGCAATGGACGTTTTGCCATTGATGCTCGTTCAGACCAAGCCGGTTGGCCTTCAAGAGCGGCATGCAATTACACTTTTACGCGCCTGGGACATGCACATGAATCCCAGGCGTAGCGAACCCTTGATTTTTGCCGCTTGGACGCGGGCCTTCGCCAAAGCGCTGTACGCGGATGAGTTGGGAGAACTCTTTGAACGCGTCTGGACGGATCGGCCGGATTTCATCACATCAGTACTGAACGGTACACCGCAGGCTGCAGCGTTTTGCGACAATATTCTCACAGCCGGCACGAATGAGGACTGCTCCGTCATCCTCAACAAAAGCCTGACAGAAGCCTTGGCGTATCTCACTGACCACTATGGGAATAGCATGACAGCATGGCGATGGGGAGAGGCTCATCAAGCCACATTTTCGCACACTCCCTTTGGATTCATTCCGGTACTGGGTCAGATCTTTGGATTGCGCGAAGCGGTGGGAGGCGGCAACGCCGTGATCCAGCGGGCGGCCTATCGCTTTTCAAATCGGGAACCCTTTGCCGCAGTTCATGGCAGTGGTTATCGCGCTATCTATGATCTGGGAGCACCGGACACTTCTATATTCATGATTTCAACCGGACAAAGCGGAAATCTCTACTCGCCATTCTACGCCGATCTCGCGCCGCGCTGGGCACGCGGAGAGTATTTGACGATGACAACCAATACAGAAGATATCAAAAGACGCACGATGGCAACGCTTGAGCTTATACCAGAGATTAGGACAATTCCCGATAGCCACCCCGATAGAAAATAAGCGGGTCGCTGCTGATTGAATTTCCATAGTCCAACACGCGCCCGACGAAAATGACATGATCGCCCCCGTCATGTCGCTGCTCACTCTGGCACTCGAAAGTTGCTATGGCATTGCGGAGCAAGGGGACACTGTGCACGCCATCACGCAACGCTTCGCCGGAAAGATCGAATGCACCTTTGCGCGACAATCTTTGCGAGAGATTACGCTCGGCCGAACCCAGCACATTCACCGCGAAATACTCAGCCTTCATGAATACTGCAAAGCGATCTGACCTCCGGTCGAGGCTCCACAAAATCAACGGTGGCTCCAGCGATACGGATGCAAAGGAATTGACGGTCAACCCGACAGGTTCCCCTGCGTCTCCGCGCACGGAAATGACTGCAACACCTGTTGCAAAATGACCCAATGCATCGCGAAATCCGCGGGAATTCAACTTCATGCGCCTATTCCTAAAACAGTCAAGCCCACATTAACAGCTCGTCAGACAATATGACCGCGAAAATGACGTAACGGCGCGCACATACAAACACAAGACCGCATATGCGGCAGCGCCAGTGGCAATGTATGGAAGGGGTCTGGCACAATGTCAGGAAATGAACGGCCAATAATTGTTAAAAAAATCAAGAAGGCTGGCCATGCCCATCACGGAGGTGCATGGAAAGTTGCCTACGCCGATTTCGTGACCGCGATGATGGCGTTCTTCTTGTTGATGTGGCTGATCAACACCACA
>VFKO01000128.1 GCA_009885515.1 Rhodobiaceae bacterium
GCGGGCAAGTTTGCGGAATTTGACGTGACGGTGAAGGAAATTCGCCGCGGGATCGATGCGGAGGTTGATGAGGGTCTGGCCACTAAACTTGGTTTGGACAGCCTCGACAAGCTCAGAGATGCAGCACGTTCGCAGTTGGCTGTCGAATTTGGACGGGCGACACGCGCGCATTTGAAACGCGCGCTTCTCGACGCTTTAGACGTGGCACACAATTTTGATTTACCTTCGGGAATGGTTGAAGCCGAGTTCAAGCAGATCTGGACGCAGGTCGAGCAGGATCTGAAATCCGGCAATCTGGCTGAAGAGGACAAGGTTAAACCTGAAGACGAGCTTAAGGCTGAGTTTCGCCGCATTGCGGAGCGCCGCGTCCGGTTGGGTCTGGTGTTGTCGGAGTTTGGGCGCCTCAATAACGTGCAGGTGACTCAAGAAGAGCTCAACCGTGCTGTTGTCGCGCAGGCTCGGCAGTATCCCGGTCAGGAAAAACGCATATTCGAGATTTATCGAAACAATCCGGACGCCGTGGCCCAGCTTCGTGCGCCCCTGTTTGAAGACAAGGTGGTCGATTTTCTTTGTGGTCAGGTGAAGATCACGGACCATCTAGTGAGCCGCGAAGACCTGTTCAAGGACCCTGACGACTTGGCAAAAATTCTGAAGACGAACTAACTGTTTAAGGTTGCCGGGTAATGTACTGCACCTTCCCGTGTGTCCAACCAGACGGGGGCTGAGAACGAGAGAGTGTGACCGATGAAAGATTTGAGCGAGACTTACGCGAACTACTACATGCCGTTTGTGATCGAGCAGACAGCGCGAGGTGAGCGGTCCTACGATATTTATTCGCGCCTGTTGAAGGAGCGGATTGTCTTTGTTTCAGGGCCGATTGAAGACACTATCGCGACACTGGTCACGGCGCAGTTACTGTTTCTTGAGGCTGATAACCCCAAGAAAGAAATCTCAATGTATATTAACTCGCCCGGCGGGGTTGTGACCGCCGGCCTGGCGATTTACGACACTATGCAGTACATCCGGCCCACGATTGCCACTTTGTGCATTGGCCAGGCGGCTTCGGCGGCGTCGTTGCTTTTATGTGCAGGTGAGAAGGGTCAGCGTTACGCTTTGCCGAATTCTAGGGTGATGTTGCATCAGCCTTCAGGTGGTGCCCAGGGCCAGGCCACTGATATTGCAAGGCATGCTCAAGAAATCTTGAAATTAAAGAGGCGCCTGAATGAGATTTACGCCAAGCACACAGGCCAAGCCGTTGAAACAATAGAAAGAGCTCTGGACCGAGATAATTTCTTAACGGCGGACGAAGCTAGGACTTTTGGCCTTCTGGACCAGGTATTCACCAAGAGACCGGCGGCTTTGGACCCCAACCGGTCTGAGTGATGCCCGGGGAGATTGAGCAGTTTTGACCAATACACCTGACATTAATACATTCTTGATCCATGGCCGCATAGCATGCTGGAATTGACTGTGAAGGCCGTGTTGCGGGAATTCGGCACGTATTTGGCTTTGTGGGATATGGGGCGCGGCGATTGGCGGGAAACGGTACAGTTCCGGCCTACGAGGGAGAGTGAGGATGAGTAAAAGCGGCAGTGACTCTAAGAACACTCTCTATTGCTCGTTTTGCGGCAAGAGCCAGCATGAAGTGCGAAAGTTAATTGCTGGGCCAACTGTCTTTATTTGCGACGAGTGCGTCGAGCTCTGCATGGACATCATCCGTGAAGAGAACAAGACCTCCCTTGTTAAGTCGCGCGACGGGGTGCCGACACCGACCGATATTCGAAAAGTGCTGGATGATTATGTCATCGGGCAAGATCACGCCAAGAAGGTGCTCGCAGTCGCGGTGCACAATCACTACAAGCGCCTAAACCATCAAGCCAAGACCGGCGAAGTCGAGATTGCCAAATCGAACATTATGCTGATCGGCCCGACAGGTTGCGGCAAGACTCTGCTTGCGCAAACGCTTGCGCGCATTCTCGATGTGCCGTTCACGATGGCAGATGCGACGACTTTGACCGAAGCGGGCTATGTCGGAGAAGACGTTGAAAACATCATTTTGAAGTTGTTGCAGTCGGCCGACTACAATGTCGAAAAGGCGCAGCGCGGCATTGTTTACATCGATGAAGTCGACAAGATCAGCCGCAAGTCCGACAATCCGTCGATCACGCGCGACGTGTCGGGTGAAGGCGTTCAACAGGCCTTGCTCAAGATCATGGAAGGCACGATCGCCAGCGTTCCGCCGCAAGGCGGGCGCAAGCATCCGCAGCAGGAATTTCTGCAGGTCGACACGACCAACATCCTGTTTGTCTGTGGTGGTGCGTTTGCCGGCCTAGAGAAAATCATCGCAGCACGTGGCAAGGGTTCATCGATTGGATTCGGAGCAAATGTTCAGTCTGCGGATGATCGTGGAACCGGCGCCATTCTGCGTGAGATCGAACCTGAGGATTTGTTGAAGTTCGGGCTCATTCCCGAGTTCGTTGGCCGCTTGCCTGTCGTGGCAACGTTGGAAGACCTCGATATCGATGCGCTCATGTCGATTTTGACCAAGCCAAAGAATGCAATCGTCAAGCAATACCAGCGCTTGTTTGACATGGAGGGCGTCGCATTGTCCTTCTCAGACGACGCATTAAAGGCAATCTCTCGCAAGGCGATTTCGCGCAAGACAGGCGCGCGTGGGTTGCGTTCGATTATGGAGGCCATCCTGCTTGATACGATGTTCGACCTACCGGGCATGCGTGGCGTTACGGAAGTCGTCATTAACGGCGAAGTTGCCGAAGGCAGGGCACGCCCTCTCTTGATCTATGCCGATAAACGTGGTGAAGCCACGTCAGCGGCTTCTTGAGCGCAGAAATCAGTAGCCTGCCAAACAGAGTCAAGGCCTTGAATGACGGAGTAGCCGCCTCCAAGTCATAGTCTCTATGAACCATACTGGTGACCGGAAATCGGGTGCTTGCAGCAATGGCCTGTAATGGCTCCCGATTGTAGCCGTCGCCTAACACTTGAAAGGCAGGTCCAAGATGAAAAGTTCGGACAACGAGCAAAGCGCGCCGCCGATACTGGTGTTTCCAGTGTTGCCACTCCGGGACATCGTGGTGTTCCCGCACAAGATCGTGCCGCTTTTCGTCGGCCGCGAGAAATCGGTGCGTGCGCTTGAAGATGTGGGTTTGGAAGAGAAGCAAATTCTTCTGGTCACCCAGAAAAACCCAGCGCAAGACGACCCGGGCGAAAACGACATTTATCTCATCGGTACCTTGGCCTCGGTTGTGCAACTGTTGAAGCTTCCCGATCAGACGGTGCGTGTGCTGGTCGAGGGCAAGCAGCGGGCGCGGATCAAACGCTTTATTCCGAATGGGAATTTTTTCCAGGTCGAAGCCGAACTGTTGCCCGATGTTGTGGCGGATGACGGTGAAATTGAGGCGTTGTCGCGCACAGCCATGGCGCAATTCGATAACTACGTGAAGCTCAACAAAAAGATCGCGCCAGAGTCGCAGGCCGAAGTGCAGCAAATCAGCGATCCGTCAAAGCTGGCGGATACGATCGCATCGCATTTAACTGTCAAGATTCCAGACAAACAAGCGTTGCTCGAAATGATCAACGTCGGTGAACGGCTCGAGAAAGTGTTCGGGCTGATGGAATCGGAAATGAGCGTGCTTCAGGTCGAGCGCAAAATTCGAACGCGCGTGAAGCGGCAAATGGAAAAAACCCAACGCGAGTATTATTTGAACGAGCAGATGAAAGCCATTCAGAAAGAGCTTGGCGAAGGTGAAGAGCAGCGCGACGAATTGGGCGAGATGGAAGATCGCATCAAGAAAACCAAGCTGTCGAAGGAAGCAAACGACAAGGCGCTGGCTGAGTTGCGCAAGCTACGGCAGATGTCGCCGATGGCGGCAGAGGCGACGGTTGTGCGCAACTATCTTGACTGGCTGCTGTCGCTGCCGTGGGGCAAGAAGAACCGGATCAAGAAGGATATCGCTGAGGCTGAGCGTGTACTCGACAACGATCACTACGGACTTGAAAAGGTCAAGGAACGCATTCTGGAATACCTGGCTGTGCAGCAGCGCGCCGGAAAGTTGCGCGGTCCGATCCTGTGCCTGGTGGGTCCACCCGGCGTTGGCAAGACGTCTCTCGGCAAATCAATCGCCAAGGCTACAGGCCGCGAGTTCGCGCGCATGTCGCTTGGCGGGGTGCGGGATGAAGCCGAAATTCGCGGACATCGGCGTACCTATATCGGATCGATGCCGGGCAAAGTCATCCAGGGAATGAAGAAAGCGAAATCGGCCAATCCGCTGTTTCTGCTGGACGAGATCGATAAGCTTGGTGCGGATTGGCGGGGTGACCCGTCGTCGGCGTTGCTGGAAGTTTTGGATCCGGAACAGAATTCGACATTCAACGATCATTATCTGGAAGTTGATTTCGATCTGTCCGACGTCATGTTCATCACCACATCCAACAGCTTGCGCATGCCGCAACCGTTGATGGACCGGATGGAGATCATCCGCATTCCCGGTTACACGGAAGATGAGAAGGTCGAGATCGCAAAACGGCATTTGCTTTCCAAGCAAATGCAAGCCCACGCGCTGAAGGATGGCGAGTGGTCGATCACCGATGCGGCTTTGCTGGATCTGGTTCGTTATTATACACGCGAGGCTGGCGTGCGCAGTCTCGAACGCGAACTTGCGAACCTGGCGCGTAAAGCTGTACGCGAAATCGTTTCGAAGAAATCGAAGTCGGTGCAGGTCACACCGAAGAATCTCGAGAAGTATGCTGGCGTGCGCAAGTTCCGCTTCGGCGAGATGGAAGGCGAGGACCAGGTTGGTGTCGTCACCGGGTTGGCCTGGACGGAAGTCGGTGGCGAAACGCTGACGATCGAAGCCATTATGCTGCCTGGCAAGGGCCGCATGCAGACAACCGGCAAGCTTGGCGACGTGATGAAAGAGTCGATCGACGCGGCGCGTTCGTATGTGCGCTCGCGTGCCACGACGTTCGGGATCACGCCCCCGACCTTTGACAAGCGTGACATCCATGTCCATGTACCGGAAGGCGCCACACCCAAAGACGGACCGTCAGCGGGTGTTGCCATGACAACGGCAATTGTTTCGGTGTTGACCGGCATTCCCATCCGACGAGACGTAGCCATGACGGGTGAGGTCACGTTGCGTGGCCGGGTTCTGCCTATTGGCGGACTGAAGGAAAAGCTTTTGGCGGCTTTGCGCGCCGGCATCAAAACTGTGATCATTCCTTCTGAAAATGAAAAGGACCTGGCGGAAATACCAGACAATGTCCTCAAAGGCCTGACGATCATTCCTGCGGCGACAGTTGATGAGGTTTTGGCGAAAGCCCTGGTGCGCATGCCCACACCCATTACCTGGGAGGAACCACCTGATGAACTCCCTCGCACTGCAAAAGGTGGGGCGGATGACCATGAAGGGGTTGTTGCGCATTAACCCTTTGGCCGAAATCTGAGGAAAATTAGGGCCGTAGGCAAGCAAAACTGCGGCCCTTCGACTTTTTCACGGGATTTTGCGCAGAAAACCGCGAATTGGCTTTGACATGACCTAAACAGCCCTTTATTCCCGGCTTTCAAGTTCTGAAGGCAAAACGGCCTTTTTCTGTCATTTTCCAAATCTAACTCAGCTGCGAGGATCCATGAACAAGAACGATTTGATTGGGGCCGTCGCCGAAAAGACGACCGTGCAGAAGTCCGAAGTCGAAAAAATAATCGACGCGACGTTGGACATTGTCACGAACACGTTGAAGGGCGGCGATGAAGTTCGTTTGGTAGGTTTCGGCACATTTGTGGTTACCACGCGCAAAGCCGGTACTGGCCGCAATCCACGCACAGGCGAGGAAATCAAGATTCCGGCGTCGAAACAGCCGAAGTTCCGGGCTGGCAAGCAATTGAAAGACGCCGTCAACGTCTAGGTTGGCGGTTAGGCAGTTTTGGGGCGCCAGCCGCAAGGCCGGCGCCCCTTTTATTTTGCGAGAAGCTCCGGTCTTTGCTATCTCGCGCCCTGGAGGGCGATTAGCTCAGTTGGTAGAGCGCATCGTTTACACCGATGATGTCGGCGGTTCGAGCCCGTCATCGCCCACCACGCTTCGCC
>VFKO01000561.1 GCA_009885515.1 Rhodobiaceae bacterium
ACCACCAGGTCCTGGCGGCGGGTTTCGGCCATGATTGTTCGTACGCGAACCGTTGGCGTTGGAACCTCGTTCGCGTTGGCGGATTTTCCGGCGCCGGCGCTGCCTTCAGTGTCCGCGCCCCTGGGCGAATTATTTTTTGCGGTTTTCCCAAAGATACCCGACGCGACATACACAACCAGCAACAGAAGAATGACGCCGGCAACAACGTAGGACCGGCGAATGGCAGGGGCAGATATTTTGTCGAGGTCGAGGCTCATCAATCACTCACACAATGTTTGCGTTAAATGGTTCCGCCGCCGGGCAGCGACGCGGCCATCTAGAGTGCCACATCTCAGTTGCTAAAGCGTCGCGCTGCGATTTGGAGCTTTCTGCTGCGAAATCGGGGTGTTCGTTAACCAGCAAACTGCGATTTAGCAACTTACAATAGTGTGAAAGGTCGATTTGCGCCGTTTGGGGTGTCGCAAGTCCGCGAAAAGTGATTTTTGGGTAAGTATAAATTCGCAACGAGGAACAGTCCGGCGGGTGCGCGTTTCGTTATCCACGCATTCGTAACTGCGAAAGTGTATTGTTGAGAAACAATTCCTCGTTGCACCGGTAGCGCTTTCTCGTGCGCTGGTACGGCAAACTACTGCACGAGTGGCGCACACTTCTACAACTCGAGCATGAACTTCTCATTCAGTCGCAGAAACGTTGGAATTTGAGACGCATCGGTGTCATTACTGAAAGCTCGATGACTGCCTGAGATGGGTCGGGGGTCATGCTGGGGTTGCTCAAAATGAAATTGTGTATTCGCACCGCATTTGCCGGCGTGATGTTTGTGGCCGGGTGCAGCGCCGCGTCCGGTGAACCGGTGGGAAGTGCGTCTGCGATCAAACCGGCGGCAACACAGTCTGTGCCGCAAGGGTCGCGGACGGATTTGCGATTGCGTGATCCGATCATTCGTAACGCTGAACTTGTGACGGCGGAGCGGGGTGCGCTTGAAGTCACATTTCTGGACGGATCAAAACTTTCGATGGGTCAGAACTCCCGGCTGACGGTCGACAAGTTTGTCTATGCAGGTCCCGGGGGCGCAGGGGAGCAATCGCTGCGTTATACCAAGGGGCTGTTTCGTTTTGTGTCGGGGTCGATCCCGAAAGACAAAGTCAAAATCGAAACGCCCGCCGTTACCATCGGTATTCGCGGCACGGTTCTCCGCGCCGCTGTGAATGACGACCAATCGGGCGCTGTGTCGGTCGAGTATGGGCCGAATGGCGAGACCTACGAGGTCTTCATCACATCGAAGGCGACCGGCAAAGTGATCACCCTGCAGTCGGGTCAGAAAATCGGCTTCGACAGCAACGGGGTGTTCGAAGGCATCGTCGATGGCCAAGTCGAAGGTTGCAATTAGTCTTTGCGCGATGAGAAACAAATTGTCGAAGGGGAATGAATGATGGGCCGCCGCGCGCTGAACAAATCCAGGTTGCTGTCCCGTGTATCGACGTTGGCGCTGTTGGCGTCGGTTGGTTCGACAAGTGCAGTTCAGGCATCTTGCCTCACCGTAGTACCGGGGACAATTACGGGGACGCATGATTGCGCAGAAGCGAATTCCGTTTTTGGCGATGTCACCAACAACGCCGTGATCGGGCCGCCGGGCGATGGCGAGGCCGGGTTCTTCGTTGGCAAGGACGGCATAACGGGCTCGCTGCTTAATACTGGCGTCATCGCGGGTGGCGGAGAGTCCTACTACGACGGCATCCTCGGTGCGTTAACGATCGCCACGAATGTATCGGGCGGCGTTACCAACACAGGGATAATCTCGTCGGTCAGCGGGAACGGCATTCAACTTGGTACGAGTACGTCTGAGAGTTACACCTCCGCATCTATGTCGGGTTCGATAACGA
>VFKO01000465.1 GCA_009885515.1 Rhodobiaceae bacterium
CATGCACACAAATATTCGCTCAGTTCTCCACTCTTAAATATCCTGTCACCCCGTGCGCGGCGCAGCATCCTTCATGCTGCTCCGCAGACACGGGGCCCATACGAGGTGCAAGGCAAGGCACTTGTGGAACCTGACACTGATTTTTGCCGGAGACGATGAACCCGGGTAGGTCCCGCATCAGCGCAGCAGCACAAGAGTGCTGCAGCGCGCGCGGGATGACATCGATTGTTGTATTGGAAATGAGAGCGCGCGGAGCCTTGACGGGAGGATGCGCAATCCCCATGTCAGTCGGGCTCGAGGGGATGCCAATCGCTGGGTTCCCGAGATGAGCAATTGGATCGGAAACCTGGCCTTTTGGCGGGTTTTCAATATCATCGCTTGAAAGGATGACTGACCATGCGTGGATTTGATTTTAGCCCTTTATATCGCTCGACCGTTGGCTTCGACCGTCTGGCTAATTTGCTTGAGACCGTGACCCAGTACGACGCGGCAACCCATAGCTATCCGCCCTACAATATCGAGCAGGTTTCGGAGAACGATTATCGCATCTCGATGGCGGTGGCAGGCTTTGGCGAGAGCGAGTTGTCGATTGAAGTCAAGGAAGGCGTTTTGACCATTACGGGCAAGCGGGCCGGCGTGGAGTCCAAGGAGGAGCCGAAGTCGCAGTTCCTCTACCAGGGCATTGCCGGACGCAGCTTTGAACGGCGTTTTCAGCTGGCCGACCAGATGGAGGTGCGCGGGGCGCGGCTTGAACACGGATTGCTGCATGTCGACGTGGTGCGGGTGATCCCGGAAGCCAAGCGGGCGCGCAAGATCGCGATTTCGGCGGTCAAAGGCACCGAGGCCAAGATCGTCGATGCGAGGTCCGAAGCAGCGTAAGCGTCTCACCCCAGAGTCGTTGTGGCACCGGGAGTTCCGGTGCCATTTTTGTTTGCATGCAGCGCTCGCGCGCAGGGCTGCGGTGCAAACATCTGTTGGGGGAAATGGTCGGCGATTTTTTGTTCTATGCAGTTAATCGTTTGGAACTATTTCTGCATTCGGTTGAAAAAATGATTCTCAAAAGTGTTTCGTTGTTGTAGTGTGCAGGGAATGCAAGCCGTCGTTTGTGGGGATGGTGGTTTGTATCCGGGGGGGCCGTTTCGTTTCGCTGTCGGGGCAGCTCCAGTATGATGAATTGGTCGCGTACAAATAACAGACGTCCTGCGCTAGTCCGGCGCCAAGCGTCATTTGACCCGTCTGCTACCATCGAAGAGTTGCGCGATTACGTAAAGCAATTCTGGGTTGGTTTTGGACCGCAGCTCAAAGGGGTTGAGGCTCAACCCGTGCTGATCAGCGCCATCCGCGGTGAGTGGGTGGTTCCTGAATCTGCGACTGGGCGCCGGGTTATTCTCTATTTCCATGGCGGGGGCTTTATCGCCGGATCGCCGGAAGGCCATCGTTCGTTGGTTGCCCGTTTGGCACATGCCGCGAGCGCGCGTGCCTTGGTTCCACAATATAGGCTGGCCCCTGAGTTTCCTTATCCTGCCGCATTGCGTGACGCTGCGGATGCGTATCGCTGGTTGCTGACGCAGGGTGTTACACCTAATAATATCATATTCGCTGGTGACGGATCGGGCGGCGGGCTCGCGTTGTCGACGCTGTTGGCGTTGCGCAATGCGGGGCTGCCGCTTCCCGCCGCCTGCGTTTGCTTCTCACCGTGGGCCGACATGACGATGTCCGGTTGGTCGATGTTGAAGAACAAAATGAACGACGACACGATGAGTTGGGAATTGCTGGCAACTTGTGCCCGCCACTATTTGAAGGGCGCTTCCCCTGCCGATCCGTTTTCGTCACCGATCTATGGCGATTTCCGTGGGTTGCCGCCATTGATGATTCATGCGGGTAGCCTTGAAGTGTTGAAGGACGATGCCAGCCGCCTTGGCGAGCGCGCAGCGGCTGCAAATGTGAACGTGAACGTGGAAGTCTATGAGAACATGCCGCATTTGTTCCAGGGCATGCCGGATATTCCGGAGTCCAAGGTTTCGATCACGCGAGCTGCGGCCTTTATCAAGGCGCGGACACCGGAAGTGATGCTGAGGCGAGCGGCGCAGTAAGGGCCCCTCACCCTTTTTTCGGAAGGCCGAAAAAAGACCCTCTCCCGCAAGGGGAGAGGAAGAAAAACGCAGTTGCAAAAAATGTTCTTTCTTCCTCTCCCCTTGCGGGAGAGGGTCTTTTTTCGGCCTTCCGAAAAAAGGGTGAGGGGCCCTTACTGCGCCG
>VFKO01000509.1 GCA_009885515.1 Rhodobiaceae bacterium
ACCAGAAATATGCCGACACCGATATCGAAGCTGACATCGTTCACAGAGTCTTCGATGAACAGCGAGATGTCCTTGGCAACCGTGACCTTGACGCCAGGCGGCAATAGCGGACGCAGTTTTTCAAACTCTGCCTTCACGGCCTTGGCGACCTCGAGGGTGTTCTGGCCGGACTGCCGCCGCACCTCGAGCGAAACCCCTTGCACGCCATCAAGGGCGGCATAGCTGCGCTCGTCTTCGACACCGTCTTCGACGCGAGCGACGTCACCAAGTAATGTGGGTAACCCGCCGGGTCGGAAAGCCACGACGAGTTTATTGAACGCCGGTACGGACTTGACTTCGCCCTTCGTCTTGACGCCGTATTCGCTGCGTGCATCGGCCGATTGCATATTGCCGCCTGGAATGTCGGCGTTCTCGCGCCGCAGTGCCGAGGCAACATCGTCTGCTGTCACGCCATAAGCGCGCATCCGGTCCGCATCGAGCCAAACCCGCACTTGGCGTTCGCGCCCGCCAAGGATCGTCACAGCGCCGACGCCCGATACGCGCTGCAGCCGTTCTTTGATCGTCTTGTCCGCCATATGGGTCAGATCGCGGGCGGACATGTTTCCCGACAGCATGACCGACAAGATCGGCTCGGCATCCGGATCCATCTTTTGAATGACAGGCTGATCCGAATCTTGCGGCAGATCGCGAAGTGCGATGTTTATCTTGTCGCGGACGTCCTGCGCTTTGACGTCGGCGTTTTCACTCAGGCCGAATTCGATCATAACTTGAGAGGTGCCGTCGAAACTCTGCGACGACAGCGACTTGATCCCCGAAATCGTATTGACCTGCGATTCGATAATGTCGGTAACCTGGGTTTCCATCGCTTCGGGGCTCGCGCCCTCCAGCATGGTGTTGACCATGACAAATGGAAATTCCACCCGCGGAAACAGATCAACGCCAATCCGCGACAGCGAAACCAGGCCGAGCAGAACCAGTGCGCCGATCACCATGACGGCCAGAACCGGACGGCGGATCGAAAGGTCGGAAATCCACATCGGGTTAGAGGCTCACGGCTTTAGGCGAGGACGCAGGTTCTGATTTCGACTTCTCGTCCGCGACGCTAACTGCCATGCCGTCAACCAGTTGCCCAAGATGAGGCCCGGTCAGAAATACCGTGCCTGCGGGTAGGTTCGAAGTAATCTCCAAACGCTCGCCGTCCAGGTCGCGCGCCGTCAGCGAAATCTTTTTCGCCCGCCCATTTTCAGCGGTGAACGCATAGCGAGCACCCTCGCTGCCCAACACCGCTTTTCGCGCGACCACCAGAACCTTGCGCGCCTTCGGCATGATGTCTACACGGCAATACAGGCCCGGCTTGATCTTGAGATCGTCGTTCTTAACCCCAAGCCGCACTTCAACCGAGCGCGTACGATCATCCACGCGGTGGTTGAGAATCGCGATCTTTGAGTCGAAGACGTTCGATATCCCGCTGATCGTGACTTTGGCAGGCAACCCCACCTCGATTTGCTCGAGGTAAGTCTCGGGCAGATTGACGATGGCAGCCACAGTAGAAATTTCCATGATCTGCACGACGCCGGACGGCCCGCCGGGCATACTGCCGCCGCGGGTAGCCATGTAGCGTCCTTCATAGATGTCCTTGCGCGTGATCACACCATCGTATGGTGCGCGGACGACGGAATCTTTGAGCGCCTGACGGGCGGTCGCAAGACGGGCTTCCCACACGCCAAGTTGCGCGGTCGCTACCGCGACATTCGTCTGCGTGGTGTCCATGCGAGCCTGACTGGCCCAGCCGCCTGCTTTTAGCGTTTCTTGCCGGCGCAATTCATTGCTCGCATTGGTAAGTTGCGCCCGCGCCAGAGCCGCCTGCTGTTCCAGTTCGCGAATCTGCAACTTGATGTCCACATCGCGCGTACGGAACAGTACGTCGCCTTTTTTCACGACGCTGCCGACCCCGACCTTCACTTCCTCGATGATGCCATCGACCGACGGGCCGATGTCGGTTTGCTTGATAGGGGCGATAGTGCCGGTGGCCACGATCGGAATGGCAATGTCGGCGAACTCGACCTTCACGGTCGAAACGGCGATCGCTTCCGCGACGGCTTTGGTCGTGTCTTTCTTCGCGTCCGCCGGTTTTCCGCAACCAGCGGCCAACAGTGAGAGCACCGCGACAACGATAAGATGGATAGGCCGAAAAACGCGCATGTAAGAGGACCGCTTGAATAAAGTTCAGGATAGCGATAATTAGTATACCAGAATACTATATACGTCTATATTAACACCCATCGATGGGAAACACCGTGTTGACGCAGGTCAGTTCGGCCGAATTCAAGGCAAAGCCCGCACGGCGCAAAACGCCGCGTGCCAAAGCCGCGCGTCTCGTGGATAAAGAAAGCATAAAAGCCGAGTTTGAAGTCGAACGGACGCTGGGCTGGCTGTTTCATGACATCAACCGCCTTTTGGGCAAGGAATTCGAAAGCCGGATCAAAGGGCTGGTCCTAACTCGCACACAATGGCGGGTGCTCGGCATGCTTCGCCGCACCGGGGGCGGACAAACCCAAACCGAACTCGCCGACCTCACCGAAATCGAAAAGGCGCCGCTGGGCAAAACGTTAGACCGCTTGGAAGAGGGTGGCTGGATCATCCGCAGGGACGACCCAAAGGATCGCCGCGCCCGGCGGGTTTACGCTACGGCCAAGATCGAGAAATTTCTTCCTCAACTTGCCGCTGCGATGCAAGGAATGTTTGCACGAACCCTACAAGGTATGCGACAGGGTGAGGTGAAGGATTTGATTGCGCGACTGCAGAAGCTGAAGCGCAATCTCGGCGGCGCCGAAGACTAGGCTGCGAGCGTCGCCAGCAAGGTTCAACTTTGAGAGCGACAATGAATTTCGATTTTTCCGACGACCAAAAACTTCTCAAGGACCAGGCTCAGAAATTCCTGGCTGAGAAATGTCCAACCAAAGCCGTCCGCAAAATTCTCGATAGCGACGAGCCCTACGACAAGGCCCTGTGGAAGCTGATCGGCGAAATGGGCTGGCTCGGCACCGCCATCCCCGAGGAATTCGGCGGTTTGGGCCTCGGTCATCTGGAACTCTGCGTTATTGCCGAAGAACTTGGCCGCGCATTGGCACCGGTGCCGTTCTCTTCGTCGGTCTATCTGGCGACCGAAGCGCTCCTGCTCGCAGGAAGCGATGCGCAGAAGAAAACATATCTGCCCAAGCTCGCTTCGGGCGAAATCATTGGTACCTTTGCTCTGGCTGAAGGCCCTCAGCCGCCAAGCCCCAAGACGGTCAAGGCCACGTTCAAGTCCGGCAAGCTCGACGGCGTCAAGTCGCCGGTGCCCGACGGCGACATCGCCGATTTTGCGATTGTTCTGGCGCGCTCCTCGGACGGGCAGGGCGAACGGGCGCTGTCGCTCGCCATCGTCGATCTGAAATCGCATGGCGTCTCGCGTCGAGAAGTCAAAACCATCGACGCTTCGCGCAGCCAGGCCGAGTTGACATTCAAGGGCGCAGCCGCCGAAGCGCTTGGCCCTGCCGGCGAAGGTTGGGATTTGGCCAGGCGTGTGCTCGATCGCGCCGCAATCCTGATGGCGTTCGAACAGGTTGGCGGCGCGGATGCTTGTCTCGTCATGGCCAAGGACTACGCGATAAAT
>VFKO01000242.1 GCA_009885515.1 Rhodobiaceae bacterium
CACGGACAAACTGGCTTCGTATCGCGCCGCAACTCGGCTGCTTGGTTGTACGCATCGTCATCGATATGGACGAATGCTCAGCAACAATCGGGCAGAGAACTCGCATCTGGCTATTCGCCGACGCAAGCGCAAACAACAAAAGTTAAAGTCGCAAGGATCAGCGCAAAGAGTTCTCGCAACCCACGCCGCCGTTTATAATGCTTTCAACGTGCAACGACATCTGATCCGCCGATCAACGCTTCGCCTCTTTCGGGCCCAAGCCAATCGTGTTTGGTCCGCCGCTACTGCCGCTGCGTGATTGATCGCGCTGGCGCGAGATCATTGCGTCTTTAGCGAGGTAACGTGACAGTACCTAAGAGACAACTAATTTGGTTCGGCTTTTGTACATGCCTGTGGATGAGCAACATTTAAGAAATTTGTCTGCTGGCAGGAATTTGTCTGCGTCCTCCGCGGTTTTCAACGAGTTACATTATGATAGCTTGAGATAACATTAAGCGGCTTAGAGATAGCTTGAGCAAACATCATTGATTTGAGGTGGAAACAAGAATATGTTAGCTCAACCTATCGTAAAGTAGCTTTGAGATAGATTGAGCTAACATGAAAGCCAGAAACCCCCTGCTTGCTGCCATTCCCTACCAGGTCGAGCAATCCCTTCGAAAGTTGGGAGCTAACCTCAAAACCGCGCGCCTGCGCCGGAATCTCACGCTTCAAGATGCAGCTCAAAAAATAGGGACGAGCCGCTTCGCCGTTGCAGATGCGGAGAAGGGAAAACCGTCAACCGCCTTGGCAGTGTATGCCGCTCTTTTGTGGGCCTATGGTCTGCTCGATCAGCTTTCCGATCTCGCAGATCCATTGCAGGACGCCGAGGGGACCGCTTTGTCGCTAAGACGCGAACGCGCCCGTCACCGCACTCGGCTCGACAATGACTTCTAAACAATCACCTTCAGAATGCTTCGTCTACATCACGTTGCCGCGTGCAATCGAACCTGTCACCGCGGCACGGTTTGAACTTACGACTGCCAACAATGGTCTGCCGCTTGGTCGTCTGGTCTATGGCAAATCGTATCTCGAACGTGACAACGCCGTTCCCCTCGATCCTGTCGAACTCAAGCTCGGTACACGCGTTTACGAAACCACATCGATGAAAGGAGTGTTCGGCTCCTTGCGTGACGCAGGGCCGGACTATTGGGGCAGACTTCTAATCGAGCGCCATGTCGGTAAGGCACCGCTTGGAGAACTCGATTACCTTCTTCATTCACCCGACGATCGTGCTGGTGCTTTAGGATTCGGCTTAAACGCGAAGCCGCCGGCACCGAAACGACAATTCAATCGAACGATCGATCTCGCCAAACTGCAAGCGATCGCGGATGCAATCGTTAGAGAGGAAAAGCTACCGGCCGATACCGACACGGCACAGGCGCAGGAATTACTCTTCGCAGGCACATCAATGGGTGGTGCCCGGCCAAAGGCCGTCGTTGAAGACGGTGATGATCTTTGGATCGCTAAGTTCAATCGGCACGACGACAAAGGCAATTGCGCCCGTATCGAACACGCCATGCTTACGCTTGCGCGCGCATGCGGCCTCACGACCGCCGAGAGCAAGATCGTAGTCATCGGCAACCGAGATGTGTTGCTGGTCAAGCGCTTTGATCGCGAAAAAACCGAAAAGGGCTATCTGCGGTCACGCATGTTGAGCGCGCTTACTCTGTTGCGGGCCGAAGACTCGCACCTCTCCCGTGATAAGTGGTCCTATGTCCTACTTGTCGAAGAACTGCGTCGTGTCAGCAGCGAGCCAAAGAATGATGCCGCCGAATTGTTTCGCCGCATGTGCTTCAACGCTCTCATTTCGAATACCGATGATCACCCGCGCAACCATGCCGTCATTGCAAAGGAAAAGGATTGGAAGCTCTCTCCGGCCTACGATCTCACGCCCTTACCAACCATCAGCCTCGAGCGCCGGGATCTCGCATTGATCTGTGGCGACGCAGGCCGCTACGCCAACGCGAAAAACCTTCTTTCTCAATCGGCCCGGTTCCTGCTGTCCAATGACGAAGCGCAGGGCATCGTTCTCGCAATGAAAGATCGCGTCAAGACCTCGTGGTACGACGTTGCGCGCAGTGTCGGAGTGTCTGAAAAAGATTGCGAACGCATCGCTGGCGCGTTTGCATATCCCGGGTTCGAACTAGAATAGTCGCTATTTGCACGTTTCCTACCTTCTCGACGGCAATTCCAATGTCGCCGCAATCATTACGAGCACGGCCAAATTCACCCCGCCGACGACCGCGATGGCGGCCCGGCATCACCGGAATACGCACGCTGTTACGCCGAGCGCTTACGCTACCCTGCGTTTCGTTCGACACGTGTTTCCGCCAGCAAAATCATGCGGTCAATCGACTCTCGGCGAAGTAGGCGCATGCTTCTGCCGTCCTTCCAGCGCAATAGAGTATGCACGTCAACTCCGATAAAGCGGGCCGTTTGCGCGTAGGTCCAGCCGAGTTGGCGCCGTTGCTGCTCGATCTTCTCACAGGTCGTAGCCGAGGCGGGTGTGGGGTCGTACCCCAGAAACTGAATCACGCCCGGCCAGAATCGCACTTCAGGCAATTGTTGATCCTTCTCCCAGTTGAGAACCGAATTGGAGCAGGCACCCAGCCGAGCAGCCGCTTCACGTCGGGTCAGTTGCAGGTGAACTCTTCTGGCGCGGATATGTTGTCCTACGGTCCAATCCCTACGACCATCGGGGACCTCTTGCTGGACCTCAGAACTACCTTGCTCTCGATGCTCCAAAAACCGGTCCAACCTATCACCTAGAAAATCGGGCACTGAGATGCCGGACCTCCATTTGGTCAGCGTACCAGGATCGACGCCAAGGAACTCGCCGGCCTGACTTAGTGACCATCCCAGTCTGCGCCTTGCACGCTCGATCTCATCGCTCACTCCATCGGTCACTGGTTTCGGATGCGGATCGTATCCCAAAAAGTTAATGATCTTCGGCCAGTGCCAAATTTCTGGATCGCGACCATGCTTTTCCCAGGTGATGTACGTCTCGTGACCAATGGAAAGTCGTTCTGCGACCTCGCGTTGCCACAAGCCCAATTCCTTTCGACGCCTTAACAAATGACCAGCGATCGTTGTCGGGTGTTCGTCATAGCCCTTAGGTTTCCGCGCCTTCAGCGTTTTAATCAAACGCGGGCGTATGGCAACGCGGGTCTGTCGTTGTGGATATTTGTCAGACGCTTCACGCGCGTGCTCGCGTGCCCCGAAATGTGCTGCAGACTATCAGTCGAAACTTTCTGGCCCACTGCTCGATCGCATTGACCTCCACGTCGAAGTCAATGCCGTCAGCGCGCAAGACCTAACCCTGCCGCCACCATCGGAAG
>VFKO01000441.1 GCA_009885515.1 Rhodobiaceae bacterium
GGACGGGTAATATGAGCGGTCGAAACCATTGGCGATTTTGGTCTTGAGTTCGCTGTGATCGTCGTCGGGATCGGGGGTGCGGATGAGGCTCCACATTGCGATTGTGCGGCCGATGAGTGCGTCACGCGATTTGTCGGCAGGCTTGCTGAGGAACAGGTTCATCGCAAGGCGCGGGTTGGGTCCGGGCAGCCTTGGGTTCAAGGTTCCAGACATGATCGAAGTCAACGACGTGACGCGCTTGGGATGGGTCGCTGCCATCAATTGGGCAATCATGCCGCCCATGGAAACGCCGACGATGTGTGCTTGCTTTATTTTGAGTGCGTCGAGCAGGCCAACGCTATCGGTCACCATGTCGTGCAGCGTATAGGGCGCGAGGCCTTTGACGCCGAAGAAGCGGGCGGCGACTTGAGCGAGCGGATTGGGTGCGCGCTTACCGTGAAATTTCGAGGTCAGGCCAATGTCGCGATTGTCAAACCGGATGACGCGAAAGCCTGCATCCGCGAACGACTTGATCATCGCGTCGGGCCAAAACGTCATTTGTGCCGCAAGGCCCATAATGAGCACAAGCACTGGGCCGTCTTTGGGTCCGGTCTCTTCGTACTCAATCGTCAGGTTGTTGGCGTGAATTTGCGGCATGGTGATCAGTGCTTATTCCGCGGCCGAGACGAGGGTCAGTTTCGGCTTGCGCTTGCGGGGTTTTGATTTCTTCGCCGGCGCCGCTTCAGCAATGGGCGTTGCGGGCACGGCTTCGACTTTCGCGATCGGGACCGGTTTTTTCAATGCCGCGGCTTTCATTTCTTCAAACGATTCCTGCAGGCATTTCGCGTAAACCTCGGGATCAGGAATGATGCTGCGATCGGAGGTGAACGAAATGGTGATGCGGCCGCAATAGCTGAAGACCGGATGGATGATGCCCATGCCTTCGAAGACCGGTCCCAGGCCATACTGTGTCACCAAGCGGGCGCCGTTCATGTAGAGGGGCACCGGCGGACCTGGAATGTTGGTGATGACGGTGTTGAACATCGGGGCGATACGGTTCGCCAAGCCCAAACGCACGTAAAGGCGAGCGGCGAGGCCGGTGAGCGTTGAAGGCATGAAGCTTGAGTATTCGGCCATTTGGCGCGCGCCGGCGGCGTTGGTCAGCGCTTTCGATGCCTCGGCTTCTTCGTGGACGAACTGCAGGCGGCCAAACGGATCGGCGATGTGGGTACCGATAGGGATTGTCATGGCGCTGACCTGATTGCCGAGCGAGGATTTTTCGCCGGGCTGGCGAACGGAGATGGGTGCCATGCAGACCAGCGACTCGCGCGGGAGTTCGTTGATGCCTTTGAGATATTTGCGCATGGCGCCGCCGACGACAGCGACCACAACGTCATTGACGGTGGCACCGGGCAGCCTCGTGCGGATGTCCTTGATCTCGGCAAGCGAGAAGTCGCGGCCGTCGACAACGCGGTTCATCGTGACTGAGCCGTTGAAGCGGGTGCGCGGCACGCGCCCGAATGTTGTATGCAATTTTCCGCGAGCCAGACCGCCGATCATGCGGGCGATGCCGGGAGCGGATTTTACGATGGTTCGTGCCAGGCGGATGGGTGTCGCCAGCGTGTTGACCTGTGCCCTGCCGAGGAGTTCAACGGATGTCGGAGTGCGTTCGGGAATCCATGGTTTTTCAGGGCTTGCAATCGCACCGGCGGGGTCGATGCTGTGAACAGCGTTTGCGATTTCGACACCGGATACGCCGTCAATCGCGGCGTGGTGAATTTTTGAAACGATGGCGTAGGAGCCTTTCGGCACGCCGGGAACGTTGTTCAGGCCTTCGATGACAGTGAATTCCCACAGCGGCTTTGACAGATCGAGGGGGCGCGAATGCAGGCGGGATGCCTGAATGCACAGTTGGCGCCAGTCGCCCGGTTGCGGCAATGCGATATGGCGGACGTGGTATTCGAGATCGAAATCCGGATCGTCGATCCAATAGGGATAGTCAAGGCTGAGGGGGACGTTGGCGAGCTTGCGGCGGAAACTTTTTGCCAGATGCAATCTCTGCTCGATGAAATTCAAAATGTCTTTGAAACGGACAAATGAATTTGGCGCTGTCGACGGATCGTAGATGGCGATCGAGCCGATATGCATCGGTGTGCGCGACGTTTCCAAATAGAGGAACGCAGAGTCCAATCCCGAAAGTTGTTCCATGAAGTACTGCCCTTAGGTTTCCTGGCTTTTTTCACAGCGGTTGACCGCTGTTGCTTTATTGACTCATATCGACCAAAGAAATGTCTGTGAATTTCATCTGGTTAATACCGCACCGCGATTCATATGCGATGCACAAAGTCATTTCGCACGTGCATATAAGAAAATGGAGTTTCAGTCAATGGTGCAGTGCACAATAAATTAAAAATTTGAATTTTATCGTTCAATTTACTTGTAAAAACTCGATATTTGTCTCGTCTTATTTGGCTAGAGTTTGGCCTGCGGTAGTGCGTCGCGAGACAAAAGTCCCTGGAGAAATATGTCCAGTGTCTGCCAGTGCGCTTCGGAGGCGTGCCTTGTGTCACCGGTTTTTGCCCAACTGATTGCAATAGCGTTCCAGGCGGCAACGATAGCCAATGCACCAGTTTCCGGCGTTATTCTCGTAGAAAATTCACCGGAAGCTTGTCCGGTTCGAATGATATTGCTGACTAATTGAAGCAGGCCGGGCGAGACCTCGTTGAACACAGCGCCAACGTTTGGTTGGCCGATGAATTCAAGCACGATTTGGCGCATCAAATGACGATGCGATCCCCATTCGGCCAGGTACGCGGTCAATAGTTGTTTCAAGCGCTCCGGCGATGACGAGTTCGCTTCCAGGAGCAGCGAGGTGATCTTGAGCGCCACCTCATCGTTGAAGGCAAGAACAAGCGCTGATTTGTTTGTAAAGTGCAGGAAAAACGTAGCATTTGCGACATCTGCGGCGGCGCAAATATCTTCGATACGAACTTGGTCGTAGGGCGTGTTGGCCATCAGCGTCATTGCGGCATCAAGGATGCGTCTACGCGTGTCTTTTTTCTTGCGCTCGCGGCGGGAGATGAGTGGTTCGGAGAGGCTCGACATGGGATCATTCTCGCAGACGCACAAGTTGCGATCAATATCTATTATTAGACTAAACTCTATAATAAGAGTTTTTCACGCGGCAAGTGTTTGATTTTGTTGACACTCAGTTCAAATTTTATTTGGCAGAGGGTGCACGCTGCCCGTAGCTTCATGCCTATGGATTCTTTTGAATCGGCCCTTGCGGTAGGGGGCACTTGTAACGGGGGCGTACTGTTCGATGGCAGTTGTCGATGTTGCTTCAGTTGGACTTGCGGGGATCAAACCGCCGTCTTGGGCTTTGGCATTGACTGAGGGCGGACGGGCTCTTGCCGAATTGGTAAGCCTGCAAGGCGCTTCTCCAATCTTGAGTTATGCGCCGCAGGGCGATGGGCATCCGGTTATGGTGTTGCCTGGGTTTTTGGCTGCAGGCGGAACGACTGCCCCCCTGCGCCGGTTTTTGGCATCCAAAGGGTACGAGACATTTTGCTGGGGCCTTGGGCGCAATCTGGGGCCACTGGCGATCGGACCGGAGGGCGAGCTGCTGGCGCAACGGCTTGAGTCGATTTATCGCAAGATGAAACGCAAGATCAGTCTCGTGGGTTGGAGCCTTGGCGGCGTCATGGCGCGCGAGCTGGCCAAAACCTATCCGAAATATGTGCGGCAGGTGATTTCAATGGGCTCGCCGTTTGGTGGCAACCCGCGCGCCAACCATGCGTGGCGCATTTATCAAGGTGTCACCGGACAGGAAATCGATCCCAAGAGCATGAGCGACGTGTTCCTCAATCTTGCCGAAGCGCCGAAGGGAATTCCGACGACCGCGATCTATTCGAAGAGCGACGGTGTGGTTGCCTGGCAGACTTGCGTCGAAAAGGCATCGCCGCTCACCGACAATATCGAAGTCTATGCCAGTCATTGCGGTTTGGGCGTCAATGCGACCGTGTTTTTTGCGCTGGCTGATCGGCTGGCCCTGCCGGATCGCGAGTGGCAGCCCTTTGACCGCAATGCGGCGATGTGGCGGCGGATGGTTTATCCGTCGAGCGGGCACGGGCACTAACGAAACTCTTTTGTTACGACCTTATGTAGTCCAAACGCCCTCAGTTTTTATACGCCGGCGGATAGGGATTGTTCAGCGTCTTGTAGCGCTTGGCGAGTTCGTCGGCGCGCGAGGTCATGGGCTGGCTTTCGCCGGCGATGAAGATGGTCTGGGCCTCGGACAATGGTTCCAGGGGATCACCGCTCCAGATGACGATGTCGGCTTGTTTGCCGCGTTCGATCGAGCCGACGTTGCGGTCACCAAACATCGATGCGGGGTTGCTGGTCAACGCTGCCAAGGCTTTGGTGTAGGGCAGGCCGTGGGCGACGGCATTGCCGGCATTGTAACGGCCTTCACGCGCGCGATGTCCACCATCGCCATTGGCAAAGGCCACGGTGACACCTGCTGCATCGAGGCGAGCGGCATTATTCAGGGTGGCGGCGCGCATTTCGAAGCTGCCAGGCAGGTTTGCCGTCGGGTTGAGCATGACGGGGACCCGTGCCTTGGCGATGTCATGTGCCACCATCCAGCCCTCTTCGACGCCGGTCAGCACGATTTGCAGACGATATTGTTTTGCGAGCTGCAGCACTTCGCGGATGTCGGCGGCACGATGGACACTTATGATCAACGTCATGCGGCCGCGCACCACCGGCATGAGGGCTTCGAGATCTTGCCTGGACAGGCGAAGCTCGCGCATGGAGCCGTTGTCGTAGCTGCGGCGATGACTTGCATACCAGCGGACGTCGTCGAGGTCGGCTCTCAGGGATGTGATGGCGGTGCCGCGCGCGCCTCCGGCGTGTGCGGCACCGGACTCGCCGAGCTCGAGCAGCATGGCGGCGCGCGGTTTGACAACCGGCGATGCTCCGGCTGCGAGTGAAATGATTGCGGCTTGGCCTGCAAATAAGAGTTCGCGCCCGTCGCCGTCGCCGGAAACGGGGGTCACCAAGGCGCGGGTGATGCCGCCCAGACGCGCGACAGGAATGACGATAGAGTCCGGGTCAATGCCATAGGAAATGTCAAAGGCCGCGCTGAGAGATTGGCTGGAGGTGGCGTTGTCGTTCGTCTGGGACACGAGTTCGATTTCGACGGCGCCCAGGTTCGTACCGGCGGCGTAGAGGCCCGGCGTGACGATGCGTCCCCGCGCGTCGATGATGGTGGCGCCGGCTGGCACACGTAAATTTGCGCCCACGTCGGCGATCTTGCCGTTGCGGATGACGATGGTGCCCGATGCGATCTCACCGGCTTTGGCGCTGGTGTAGATGTGGGCGTTGGTGATTGCCGTCGTACCGGCTGCCACTGGCGCGGCGAGCAGGATGACGGCAATTGCTGCGATGATGAGGCGTTGCATCACTCTGTCCCTCCAGCTTTGCGGTCGATCATGAAATCGGATTTCGGCTGGCGGCGTTTGTCGTTGCGGTCGTAAATGACTGCGCCATCAATGTAGACTTTCTCGGCGAGGGCGTAGACCGACAATGGATGGGCGCTCCAAATCACCACGTCAGCCATTTTGCCGTTCTCAAGCGTGCCGGTCTTGTCAAGGATCCCCAGCATTTTCGCGGGATTGGCGGTAATCCATTTGATCGCATCAGCCTCGGAAATGGTGAGGCCGATCTTGCGCCCGGCGGCAAGTGCTGCGGCTGCCTCCTGGTTGAGGCGTTGGGACAAGATGGGATCATCGGAGTGAATTACGGCACAGCCTCCGGCGGCATGGACAAGGGCTGCGTTCTCGGCAACACCGTCGATAGCTTCAATTTTGAAGCCCCACCAGCCTGCCCAGGTCGCAACACAAATGCCTTCCCTGGCGAGCAGATCGGCGACTTTGTAGCCTTCGGAGCCGTGATGGAAGGCCGAGATCTTGTACCCGAATTCCTTGGCAATATCGATCATTACAGCCATTTCATCGGCGCGATAGCAATGGTTTTGCACGAGGATTTCTCCCTTGAGGACGCCAACCAATGTGTCGAGTTTGAGGTCGCGCGCGGGCGCATCGCCCTTGCCTTCACTGGCGCGGTAGGCGTCCCATTTTTGGGCGTATTGAGCGGCTTCGAGCCAGGCGGCGCGATAGCCCGCGACGTTACCCATGCGCGTTGAGGGCGCGCCGCCTTTCGATCCGTAAACGCGTTTGGGGTTTTCGCCACAGGCCATTTTCAGGCCATAGGGTGCGCCGGGAAACTTCATGGCCTGCATGGTGATTGCGGGGACATTTTTCAGCGTGACCGAGCGTCCGCCAAATAAATTTGCCGAGCCCGGCAGGATCAACATCGAGGTGACGCCGCCGCGACGCACGGCGTTGAAGCCTTCGTCTTGCGGCCACACCGAATGCTCGGCCCAGACTTGCGCTGTGTTGGGGTTCGTCGCCTCGTTGCCGTCGGAAACCGCGTTGACGCGGGGTTGAGGGTAGACGCCCAAATGCGAATGGGCGTCGATGATGCCGGGGGTGATCCATTTTCCTTTGGCATCGACACGATCGTAGTCAGCAGGTACGGAAATATTGCCGCCCACAGATTCAATTTTGCCATCGCGGATGAGCACCGTGCCATTGTCGATTTTCTGACCGGTGCCGGTGAATATGGTGGCGCCAACGAGTGCTGTTGGCGCACTGGGAAGTGCCTTGTAGGTCGAGGGGAAGGGATTTGAATCAACCTGCGGGTCAAGATTGGGACCGGCGGGCTTAGGAGCTACGGGGCCTTCTGTCGTTGCACAGCCTGCAAGAAGGATCGTTGCGGCCAATATGGCTGCTGAAAAATGAAGTGTGGCCACGAGAAAACCCCTGCTTGCCCGGAATTCGAGCCTAACTATTACACTTTAACGGTTGAAATAAAATCATGGGATTTGCCTGAGATATCAGTAATTTGTGAGAATGATTTATGTGGCACTTGGAGCAAATGTCCCATCCCTTGCCGGGCCACCCGTTTTGACCTTGCGGCGGGCGATTGAGCTGATGCCCGCTCACGGCATTGGAGTCCAGGCGCAATCAGGGTTTTATGAGACGCCGGCTTGGCCAAATCCCGCAGATCCTGCATTTGTTAACGCGGTGATCGAGGTGCGGACAAAACTCCGCCCTTCCGAGCTTTTGCGAACATTGCTTTCGATCGAGAAGGCCTTCGGGCGGGTGCGAAAAAGCAAGTGGGAGCCACGCTGTCTGGACCTGGATTTGATAGATTACGGCGGGTTGGTGAGCGACGACACCCACCTGATGTTGCCCCATCCGCGTGCGCATGAGCGGAATTTCGTTCTGAAGCCGCTTTCCGACATTGCGCCCTATTGGCGACATCCTGACACGGGCGAACTGGTGGGCGATTTGCTGAAAAAGATTGGGGAAGAAGGACTTAGCAAACTGGAAGCACGCTAGTTTTGTGGTGAATGTCCTTGTGTTCGCACTCGCAGCACGTTATTTTGGGCCATTCCCTCTATCTGCAAGGATTTCTGCGCTTCATGGCTCGCGTTACCGTCGAAGATTGCGTGGACAAGATCCCCAACCGTTTTGAGCTTGTTTTGCTTGCGGCTCATCGTGCCCGCGCCATTACGTCGGGCTCGGGCTTGCTGGTGGATCGCGACAACGACAAAAACCCTGTCGTGGCGTTGCGTGAAATCGCTTCGACCAAGGTGAAGCCGGACTTGCTCAAAGAGGAATTTCTTTCAAGTCTGCAGCGTCACATCGAAACTGACGAACCAGAAGCAGAAAAACCCGCAGCCGAAACAATTGATGCGCCGGAGAGCGCGCAAATGTCGGAAGCGGACTATGCGCGGGCAATGCGCGCGGATTCCGATGTGAAACGACCAGAGGTGGTGGAAGAGGTTGACGAAGGAGACGTTTAAAAAAGCCGCTCTCGTTGACTTGCGGCCGCCCTATTGGCGGCATCACCTTTTCATCGTTGACCCATGCTGCCGGGAGTTGCTCCCATGATGCGGCAATTTGAACTCGTTGAGAAAGTCAAAGCGTATGATCCGGGCGCGGATGAAGATCTGCTGAACCGCGCTTATGTGTTCAGTGTCAAAGCGCATGGAAATCAGAAACGCGATAACGGCGATCCCTATTTTTCGCATCCGCTTGAAGTCGCAGGCATTCTCACGGACTTGCAGCTCGACACGGCGGCGATCGTTACGGCGCTGCTGCATGACACGATAGAAGACACTGAAACAAACTATGGCGATATCGAAAAGAAGTTCGGGCGCGAAATTGCCGACCTTGTCGACGGTGTGACCAAGCTGTCGAAGCTTGAACTGCAATCGGAACAAACCAAACAGGCGGAGAATTTCCGCAAGTTCATGATGGCAATGAGCCACGACGTGCGCGTACTGCTCGTAAAGCTTGCCGACCGGCTGCACAATATGCGCACGTTGAAGGGCGTGAAAACTCCCGAAAGTCGCAAGCGCATCGCAACCGAAACGATGGAAATTTATGCGCCTCTCGCCGGGCGCATGGGGATGCAGAACTTTCGCGAAGAGTTTGAGGATCTGGCTTTTGCCGAATTGAATCCGGAAATCCGGACTTCAATCGTGCAGCGGCTGGAAGACATGAAACGCCAAAAGGGACAGCTGACGGACAGTATTGCCCTCGCGCTGACGCGAAAGCTCAAAGAGCATCACATCGACGCAAAGGTCACAGGACGGGCGAAAAAAGCTTTCTCCATTTGGCGGAAAATGGAAGAAAAGCGGGTCACTTTCGATCAGTTGTCGGACGTCTTTGCCATGCGGGTGGTCGTGGGCACGATCGAAGACTGCTACAAGTCCCTGGGTGTCATTCACCAGTCTTGGCGCCATGTGCCCGGACGGTTCAAAGACTATATTTCATTGCCGAAGTCGAACAATTACCGCTCGTTGCATACCGAGATTTACGGACCGGAAAATCAGCGGATCGAGTTGCAGATACGTTCGTGGGAAATGCACGAAATATCCGAGAGCGGTATTGCCGCGCATTGGAGCTACAAAGACAAGGTCAATGGCGGGCGGCCTTTGGCCAATATCGATGCCTATGAGTCGCTGCGCTCGCTGATCGAGTCTCTGCAAGTCGGCGATACGCCTGAGGAGTTTCTGGAACACACGCGGCTTGAGTTGTTTCAGGATCAAGTCTTTTGTTTTACGCCAAAGGGACAGTTGATCGCATTGCCGCGCGGGGCAACGACGATTGATTTTGCCTATGCGGTTCATACGGAGGTCGGCGACACGTGCGTAGGCGCCAAGGTCAACGGGCGGCATGTGCCGTTGTCGACGAAGTTGAACAATGGAGAGAGTGTCGAAATAGTCCGCTCATCCAAGCAAGGGCCGTCTGCGGTCTGGAATGGGATGGTGGTCACGGGTAAGGCGCGGGCCTCGATCAAGCGCTATTTGCGAAATGCCGAGCGGCTGGAACATCAGCGCATGGGCCGGGCGATCCTGGAGAAAGCGTTTAGGGATGCGGGCCAGGAGTTTTCCGAAAAGGCGCTGACGGCGGTGCTCAAGAAATTGAAACTGGCAAAGGTGGAAGAGATTTATCCTTTGCTAGCCCAGGGTGTGATGACGGCGCACGATATGATGACGGCGATCTTTCCGGCATTCAAACCCGATGTGTCTATGCTGAGCTGGGCGAATTGGATCATGCGCAAGCCCAAAGGTTCGGCTATTCCCATTCAAGGTTTGGCGCCGGGTCTTGCTTATCATTTGGCGCAATGCTGCCAGCCGTTGGCTGGTGACAGGATTATCGGAGTGGTTACGCACGGCTCCGGAGTGCTGGTGCACACGGCCGATTGTGAGCAGCTTGAAGACGTTCAGGACCAGCCCGAACGTTGGCTGGATCTGAAATGGTCGCCCGATGCGACACACGAAATTCAAGTCGGCCGCTTGAAGATTGCCATCAATAATGAGATGGGTGCGCTTGCCAATGTCTGCAATGTTATTGCGCGGCAGGGCGGCAATATTACCAACTTGAAGATCGTGGGACGGGCGCCGCTGGTGTTCGATATGGTGGTGGATGTCGAAGTGAGCGATGCGCGTCATCTGGCCACCGTTGTTGTAGCCTTGCGCGCCTCGTCTTCGGTCAATGCTGTCGACCGGCCGCACGGAGAAAAGGACATGACTACAGATGACGCCTGAACAGGTGCTTGCCGAATTCGAGAAAGCCGGTGCGCTATTGAAGGGGCATTTCATTTTATCATCCGGACGGCATTCGGACATTTTTTTGCAGAAAGCGCTGGTGTTTCAATATCCCAAGCGCACAGCCAAACTTTGCAAGGCGCTGGCGGCCTTGGTGAAAGCGAAAGTCAAAAAGCGGATCGACGCCATCGTGTCGCCGGCTGTTGGCGGTATTATTCCCGGTTATGAGACGGCGCGGCATTTGGGCTTGCCTGCGATGTTTGTCGAACGGCAAGAGGGTGTCTTTCAACTGCGGCGGAATTTTCATCTCGACGCAGGCATGAACGTGGTCGTTGTCGAGGATGTGGTTTCGACCGGATTGTCGTCGCGCGAGTGCATCGAGGCGATCAAAAAGACGGGTGCCACTGTGTTGGCCCTGGCGAGCCTGATCGACCGGTCGGGAGGTGCGGCCAAGTTCGACGTCCCCTTCATTCCGTTGGCCCGGATCAAAGTGCCATCGTGGGATGGCGCCAAATTGCCCAAGCATTTACAATCCATTCCGGCGGTGAAGCCCGGAAGCCGAGGGCTCGCATGAGCTATCGCGCGCTTCGATTGGGTGTCAATATCGATCATGTCGCCACAATTCGAAACGCACGTGGTGGCAGGCACCCTGATCCCTTGCGGGCGGCGGTGATGGCAGTCGATGCGGGCGCGGACGGAATCACAGCGCACCTGCGCGAAGACCGCCGGCACATCAGCGACGATGACATTGAGCGCCTGGTGCGCGATGTCCACAAGCCGCTCAATCTGGAAATGGCGGCAACGGAAGAAATGCTCGAGATTGCACTGCGCCACAAACCGCACGCGGTGTGCCTTGTGCCGGAGAAGCGTGAAGAGATCACAACCGAGGGTGGCCTGGATGCTGCGGCGGGGCACAATCATTTGGCACCGATCATCCGTGAACTTGTGGGAGCGAAAATTCGTGTTTCACTTTTCATTGAGGCAAGCGCCGTGCAGATCACCGCCGCGCGGTCGCTGGGGTCGCACGTCGTCGAGCTGCACACCGGTGCCTATTGCGACGCCCATGCCGAAGGCAAGCTGGAGCGCCGAGACGAGATTTTGAGACAGCTCAAGGTTGGAGCGCGCGAGGCGACAAAGCTTGGATTGGAAGTTCATGCGGGACATGGTCTGAGCTTTGAGACTGTGGGACCGGTGGCCGCCATCGCCGAAGTGACCGAACTCAACATTGGGCATTTTTTGGTGGGGGAGGCGATCTTCACCGGGTTCGAACATTCCATTCGCCGCATGCGGCAACTGATGGACGAGGCTCGCGGTGGTGCGTCCGCGATGTTGGCGTAAAGGAGAGCGCGCATGATCATCGGTATCGGCAGTGACTTGATTGATATCAGGCGGATCGAGGCGTCGCTCGAGCGCTTTGGGCAGCGCTTTGTGCAGCGGCTGTTTACCGAGGTTGAGCAAAAAAAATCGGAGGGGCGGCTGAA
>VFKO01000504.1 GCA_009885515.1 Rhodobiaceae bacterium
CGCTGCAGAACCATGGGTTGAAAGTTCTCCAAATCATCAAGGATTTGGCCGGGAATGACCGCGTTATCATGGCCACGTTGCCGCAATAAACGCTTTCTTCAGGAAAACTGCCAAAAACAGATTGGTATTCTTCAGGGTTTTGGGCTAATCTCGCCGTAGCAATTGAGAACGTACCCGCGCCACCATTCTCGAGGGGCTCGAGACCGGCGCACGCCTCAGGCTTAAAAGCCAGCACACAGCAACAAGGTTCTCGAACTCAGTCGAGGAGCTTTAGACGCTCATTAGGGGTTATTGGAAATTGACTTGATCAATCGGGCGCTCCCGGCATTTCGGTGCGGGCAAAGCCCAAGCGAAACGGCGTCGTGCGCCGCACTTTTTCACTGACATTGCGAACAAAAAGCGGAAAAACTCATGAATATGAGACCGGGACCAACCAACAACAACAACAACAATAACAATAAACGCGGTCGCGGCCGCGGCCGCGGCAAGGGCTATGGCGGAAGCGGTGGTGGCGGTGGTGGCGGTGGAAGCAGTGGCGGCGGCCCACGCCATCAAAGCGCTTCACATCAAACCCAGGACCAGGTTTTCAACATCCACCGCACGATCGATTCGAACGGACCGGACGTCAAAATCCGTGGCAACGCCCATCACGTCTACGAAAAATATCTGCAGCTGGCGCGCGATGCCAATTCATCCGGCGACCGTGTGATGGCGGAAAACTATCTTCAGCACGCTGAGCATTATTACCGTCTGATCATGGCCTATCAGGGCAGCGTTCAGCCACAGCAAGGTCAGGGAGGCGGTCAGCCCTACGGTCAGGGACAGCAACAGCCACAGCAAAGCCAGGCCAGCCAATACAACGCCAGCCCCTATCGCAATGCTCCGCCTCCGGGCGCAGGCCCACAACCCGCCATGGAAGCCAACGGCAACACGCTCGAAAATGGCAATGGCAACGGCAGTTCCGTCGCGGCCAATTCATCGCAAGACGACAACTACAACGAAGAAGACAACGGCCGTTACGATTGAACTCAGGCCCTATCGTAGCGCCGCGGCCAGCCCCGCGCGCACCTGACCGATGGCGCTTTCCCAATCGCCAAACGCAGGCTGGCGGAACAACCGTGCCGTCGGATACCATGGGCTGTCGGTGCGTCCCGCAAGCCATCTGAAATCGACAGCGTAAGGCAGCAAGATCCAGACCGGCTTGCCCAACGCGCCGGCCAAATGCGCCACCGACGTATCGACCGAGATCACAAGATCAAGCTGCGAGACCAGCGCCGCCGTATCATTGAACGAACGCAATCCCGCTGTTTGATCAAAGACATTCAGTCCGGCAAGAATCTGTTCGTCGCCCGGACGCAACTCCTTCTGCAGGCTGACGAACGAAACCCCTTTTGTCTCAAGCACCGGCAACAAACGCTCCAGGGCGATCGAGCGGTTGGCGTCGTTGAAGTGCTGCGGGTTGCCCGCCCACGTCACGCCGATTTTCATCCGTCCGCTCAAGCCCGCGAGTCTCTCGCGCCATTCCAGCACCAGGCGATGCTCGGCGACCAGATACGGCACCCGCGCCGGGATAGTCTCAACCGTCAAGCCCAATCGATGCGGCAGTGACGGCATCGGGCAGAACAAATCGAAAGCTGGTGGTGTTGTGCCCTGCACGATCACGCGCAGATCCGGATGCATCGTGGCGCACAGTTCCGCCAGCGGCGCCTGAACTTCGACGATCACCTCGGCGTCCATGCGCATCAGATTTCGCGCCAGGCGGATGAACTGCAGTGTGTCCCCGTGACCCTGGTCGGTGTAAAGAAACACCCGCTTGCCCGCAACCGTCTCGCCTTTGCGCCACAACGGCGCATCGTATTTGCGCAAACGCTCATAGCGCGCATCGTTGATCGTCATCCGCGCTTCGTAGTCGGCAAAACCGTCTTCAAACCGGCCCATGGTGAGCAGGCACAACGCCCGGTTCCAGCGTGCTCCCGCATGTCCGGGCTCGATGTCCAACGCCCGGTCGAGGCATTTCAACGATTCGTCATAGCGCTGCAATTGACACAACAGCCAGCCGCAATTGCTCAACACACCGGCATGACTGGGGTTGAGTTTGCGCGCCGCCAGAAAAACCTTCAGCGATTTCGGAATTTGATTGTCAGCCGACAGTGCCGCCCCATAACCCATTGAAATATCAAACCGCCGCGGCTCAAGCTGCGCCGCACGCTCGAAATTTTTCACCGAAGCCGCATGCTGCCGGGCCTGAGCAAAAAACTGCCCGCGGCGAAAAAACACCTGCGCGTTGTGAGGCGCCGCTTGTGCCGCACGATCAAACGCCTCAAGCGCCAGCCTCGGCCGCTTCAACCGCATCTGCGCCTCAGCGATGGAAATCAATGCCTCAGCGTCGGCGCCCGGCGCTTCTACGGCCTGCGTCAACAACTCCGCCGCGCGCGAAGTCTCTCCCGCACGTTCAGCCTCGGTCGCCACACGCAACAATTCTCCGGAAGATGTGATGTCATCCTGCATCGCCACAGCCTTACCCGGTTAAACCTTTGGCGTAAACCGTGCCGCCCACAGGCCGATGACCATCGCTGGAACAAACACGAGTGTGCCATCCGCAGCCAGCGCCAGTGATGTCAGCGCCGGGCCCGGACAAAATCCAGCCAACCCCCAACCCAACCCGAAAAGCGCCGCGCCGCCCAGCAACGGCATATCGACTGCTTTCGCAAGCGGCACATGAAAGGCGTCGTCGAACATCGGCTTCGGCGACATGAACGCCATGCGATACCCCGCACTTGTTACGATTACTGCAGCACCCATCACAAACGCCAGGCTCGGATCCCAACTGCCAAACACATCCAGAAAATTTAGAACCTTCGCCGGATCGGCCATACCCGAAATGATCAACCCCAGGCCGAAGATCAACCCCGCCACAAGGCCGGAAACCATCCGCGCGTTCATAGTGCATACCTCGTGATCAGCACCGTCACAAACGCCACGCCCATGAACACCGCCGTCGCAACCAGCGAGCGCTTCGACAGCCGCGAAAGTCCGCACACCCCGTGCCCGCTGGTGCAGCCGCCGCCATACGCACTGCCGAACCCGACCAGCAAACCCGCGATCACCAGCAGCGGAAAGTTCGTCGAAACGGTTTGCACGACCGCTCCGCCCGCAGCCATGTACAGCAAGGGCGCCAACACCAGCCCGGCAATGAACGCAACCCGCGCGGCGGTCTCACGGTCCTCATAAGGCGGCAGCACGCGGGCAGCGATACCGCTGATCCCTGCAATGCGGCCATTGGTGGCCATCAACAAAACGGCGGCCGCGCCAATCAGCGCTCCGCCAAGGCTCGAAGCCAAAGGTGTGAACTCGGTCATGGCCCAAGTTTAACCCGGACCTGCACGAGCCTTCAACATCCATGTGTCATGGTGTAGGCTTGCCCGTTGCAACTCAAGCCGGAACAGGACCTGCCATGCTTGATCAGTTGCTGGTGTTGGGACTCATGGGCGCCAACGTCTCCGCAGGAGCCAGCGCCAACAACGCCTCGTGCAATTTCGATAGTCAAACCACGGTCACGGTCACCGGCACCATCCGCCTTCTGCGCACCATCATCACCCCGATGAAGCTTGCGGACGGCACGCAGGATTACTCCATCGTGGGCTCACTCGACGAATACGAACTGTCGTCCACCGATTGGTCATGCAGCGCGGCACCGGTCCTGGTCCGCTTTCACTACGGCCATGCCAAACCGGTGTCATGCAAAGACAACACCCGCGCCACGGTCACCGGCATCTACTCAAGCGCCCGCGAAGGCGAACCCGCCTATATCTACGTGCTGTCGCCAGCTGACCTGAAATGCGACTCTTGCAGCTCGCGCGGTGTCCATTTATAGCGCACGAAGGGCAGGGTGGTGGCGCTGGTATTGTCGTCACCCGTCAATCCCATAACCTCATGCCACGCGCCTGCAAAGCCGGCGCCAAATGCACGAACTGCCCCGGAAAATTCTGATGAACAAAGAGAATGCGCATGTGGCCTCGACGCAAGACGGCGTGTTATACCAACCGCCCAGGGTGCGGACACTTCCAAAAAAAAGTTGTGAAATTGTTTGATCGCGACTTTTCAGCTCTTCGGAACAAAAGTGTGTTTCCAAGTTGGGCCGGTTCTCAGGGAGAAGCCTCATGAAAACTGCATGTTTGATGGTCGCCGGAGTTTCGATTTTGGTAGTGTCCCCGGCCTCTGCCTATGACTTGAGAAAGCCCGACGGTACTCCTGGCTGCCCGTACGCATTGTATACTCCGACAACGGAGAACGTGCCGGTAGCATCTAGTGGAACGGAAGCGTTTGGATGCACGGCGTGAGATCGGACGCGGATGGGCAGACCGTAGCTGAAAGCATCTGCGCCGCCAATGGAACCAGCTGCACGTAACAAATTGGCCGCCGCAGCCATATCTATGGCCGCGACGGAAATTGGGTTTTACCAGACGCGGACGCGATCTTCCGGTTTCAGCACATACTTGCCAGAAGGTTGGACGTCGAAGGTTGAGTACCATGCATCGATATTGCGGGTGGGACCGATGACACGGAACTTGCGCGGCGAGTGCGGGTCCGAGGCCATTTGGGCGCGGAGCGCGTCGTCGCGGGATTTGCCCCGCCAGGCTTGGGCGTAGGACAACAACAGGCGCTGGTCGCCGGTCAAGCCGTCGATCACAGGCGCAGGCTTGCCACCGAGTGAGGCGTGGTAGGCGTCGATCGTCACAAGCAAGCCACCCAGGTCAGCGATATTTTCGCCGAGCGTCAGCTTGCCGTTGATGTTCATGCCCTTCACGCCTTCGTAGCTGTTGTACTGCGCGGTCAGCTTGTCAGCTTCTGCGGTAAAACGCTTGGCGTCTTCCGGCGTCCACCAGTCGCGCAGCGTGCCGGTGGCGTCCACTTTGCGACCCTGATCGTCAAAGCCATGGATGATTTCATGACCGATGATTGCACCGATAGCGCCGTAGTTCACGGCCGGGTCAGCGTCAGGGCTAAAGAAAGGTGCCTGGAGAATACCTGCTGGAAAGACGATCTTGTTTTCCAAGCCGCCGTTGTAGGCGTTGACCGTTTGAGGAGTCATGCCCCACTCGAGCTTATCGACTTTCTTGCCGTACTTGCGCATTTGGTAGTCCCACTCAAAGGCACCAGCGCGCGCGACATTTCCGTACAGACCGGCAGGGTCGATCTGCAGTTTGGAATAGTCGCGCCATTTTTCGGGATAGCCCACCATGACTTCCATTTTGGACAGCTTCAAGAGCGCCTGCGTCTTGGTGGCTTTGCTCATCCAGCCCAGATTCTGGATGCGCGCGTCCATCGCCTTTTTCAGATTGACGACGAGCGCGTCCATTTTGGCTTTCGATGAGGCCGGGAAATATTTCGCAACATATTCTTGACCCACCGCTTCGCCGAGGCTGCCATCGACGAGATTGACGCCACGTTTCCAGCGTGGGCGTTGTTCCGGCGTGCCGTTCAAGGCTTTGTCGGTGAACTCGAATGCGCTGTCGACGAAGCGCTTGGAAAGGAACGGAGATGCGGTGTTGACGGTGTGAAATGTTTGCCAGGCCTTGAGCGTGTCCAAAGACGTGTCGGTATAGAGCTTCAATATTTTTTGTATCGCCGAAGGTTCAGTGATGACGACGGCGTCAGCGCCCGGTGCACCGGCGGCGCCGAGATAAGCGCTCCAATCGATGCCGGGGGCATAAGCCTGAACGGCTTTAACGCGCATCGGGTTATAGATCTTGTCGATGTCACGACGTTCGTCAGCAGCCCAGCTGACTTCTGCGATGCTGGTTTCGAACTTAATGATCGCATCGGCTGCGGCCTCTGGCGAGGGATAGCCCACCATTTTCAAGGCGCGCAAGATGTACGCCGCATAGGCGTCTTTCTTGGGCTTGAAGGTGTCGCTGAGATAGTAGTCGCGGTCCGGCATGCCCAAACCGCCTTGACCGACATACAGCGTGTTGATCGGCTTTTTCGCATCGGCGTAGGTGCCAGCCGAGATCAACGAAAGGCCGTACACGCCGTGGGTCTTGGCCATATGGAGCGCAAACTCGGCTTTCGAAGACAACGCTTGGATCTTGGCGAGGTCGGCGGCGAGAGGTTTCGCATCGAGCGCTTCGACGACGCTTTCGTCCATAAAGCTTTTGTACAAGCCACCGACCTGGCGTGCGGTCGTAGTGGAAGGATTGGCAGCGCTTGAATCAATCAAGGTGCGCAGTTGTTCTTGCGTCGTGTTGAAGACATCTCGCCCTGCACTCACGCTTGCTTGATCGGCAGGGATTTCTGTTTTCGCAAGCCAGCTGCCGTTGGCATATTCGAAAAAGTCATCGCCGGGATCGACGCCCGGGCTTCTGGCCGTGAGGTCCAGCCCCCAACTGCCATAAGTTGTGGGTGCGGCCACACACACCACCGAGATGGCGACGCTTGCGAGCGTCGAGAGCAACAGAGCAGATTTCATTAAGCGTACCCCTCGTGAATTTGGAGGCATCGTGCACAGTTCGAGCGAGAATGAACATCAAATTATCGTCATTGAGCACCAGGATGGGTGGCAGCCTGGCACCCTAAAAGTTCTTGCCCTTCCCACCAGCGCGCCTGCGCGCTGAGGGGGACGGGGGATCGCAGCGCAGCTGCAAGACGCGCGCGGGGCCGGCGCTGAAGCTTGGGCGCCCTGCCTGCCCGCGGAAAACTGCGGAGCGTGACGCTTGTCAACGCCAGAATGAATCTGCAGCGGCGTGCCGGAGTAACTGTGCAGCGCGGATGTGGCGATGGGGCAGTAAATCAATCGTCCATCTTTTGCGGGACGGCCGCGGCCTGTGCGTTTGCCGCCACGATGGCGGCGAGGTTTTGCGCTTCCGATTTTGCCACCTTGCGCAGCTTGATCGAGAGCGGGTCGCAGAAGTTTTGTGTCGCTTCCATCATAAAATCGAACGAGGCGTCGCGACGGCCGCAGCGTTCTTGGCGTTGTTGGGTCAATTCGTCGACCTTCGCCATTTCTCCTTTGATGCGCGCAGCTTCGATCGCTTCGTCGGTTACGGCGATGATGTCGGATTCGCCCAGAATTCCTTCGACGGCCAAAGTCATGCGCGCCATGCATTGATAGATTTCCGCGCGTACGTCCGGATCGGAAATGTCGGCGATACGCTCGCGGTTCCGTTCATAGACGTTGAGGTCGCGCATGCAGCTGCGCACGAGACGAACGGTGTAGGGCCCATACGGATTGCCGCGCGCACGTGCGTCTTTCGCCAGTCGGGTGAGAACGCCAAGGGAGGACAGCAGGTCGAGACAGACGAGCGCGATCGAACGTTCCTGTCGCTTGCGCTCCATGCGGTCGAGAAGCCAGGCGACGAAAAAGCCGCCGGCGCTGGCCAGGAAAGCGCCGATGATCATGGCGATAAACTGTGCCCCGGCGGCGCCGGTTACGTCGAAGATGGATTGGGTCACGTTGGCGGCCATGGTGTCGTCGTGCTTGCGGTGGAGCAACTTTCTATCGCCTGAGGTCAAGCCGCGATAGTGGAGCGTTAGCCGGACGACGACGCCATATCAAGATGGTGTGAAGTCCCGCTCGAACGTGTTCAGCGCGAGCTCTGGGTTCCAGACGCGGTCGGTCACTTGATTCACCGGCAGCTATTTGACGGCATTCAAGTCATAGTCCTCGTTCCGATCTGAAGACGTCACGCCGTCGACGGACTTGAAGTCCGAATATCGGCTTTCGACCCGCTTCTTGGTTTGATCCACAACCGGATGATAGGCTCGTTCGTCGCGATTGCGCGCGATCATCCAGCTTTTCGGATCGATGTGGAAATAGCTGGTGTGGCCGGTGGTGAAGACCACCTCAACCACCTGGCAGCGCACGCCGTCGATCATCGCCGGCGGCATCAGGCGGAGTTTGTGACCGCGTTCGGCGAAACGATGCAGCCCCACCAAATTGCCTTCAATTCCATGCAGCAAGGCGTTGGCCGCGCCCGCCGTGGCGCTCTGCTTGGGTGCGGGCTCTCCGCTCGGCCACAGCCAGACGCCTTTGCTGTCGACACCTTCGCGATAGACAAGTTGGTCACCGACACGGATATCGATGCGAACCAGGCCCGCGGTGTCGGCGGCACAATCGCCCTGGTGAAGAATTAAAGGGACGGAATACTTAGTTGAAAGGCACCCGTAACAAGCACCCCTGTCTCACTAGAGTGACTTGACACATTTTCGCGGACTGCGATGTTCTTCTTCCCTTCTCCAGTGCGCCGTTATGGTCGCGCGAAATCAGACTGCGCTGCCGCCACAGTAAATTTTAACTATACATATCGCGAAGGCAAGCCATTTTCAGCTGCCACTTGACAGTTCTATAAATGTTCTTAATAAGTTATTGTGATGCAAAGGAGGTCATATATGTCCACAATGTCCGCACTAATGAAAATACTGGAACAAAAAGAACATCAATTCCTGGAAGACACGGCGGGGCCGGACGAAGTGCTGGCGCAGGCACCCGAATCCGCACCCGCTGCACCCACGCCCTCGCCACGCCCAGCAAACGCCCCGGGCTTGCCAGGCTGGGCGGGACGCTTGACACTGGTGTTTTACGATGCCGAAACCTGCGAAAAATTCCCGGTGCATAAGTTTGACCATCCCTGGGCATGCTGGGTCTGCAAATTCGTGTTGCCGCCTCACGCGGCCGCAGCAGGCAACAGGCTTGCGAGCCTCAAAAGTCAGCATTCAACAGATACGGTCGTGCTCTGGCCGCGCCCCGGTTTGGAAGGCAAGGCCCGCGCCCTCAGTGATGCGGCGGAACTGGCGGCCCTCGGCGTCCCGGCTATCGGCATTGCCGATTTGCCCGATGGTCCGGTCATCACCATGGCCGATCAACAAAAACAGATCGTTCAACACGCACTCGCCGGTGCCATTTTCCGCGCCTATCCCCTGCGCGCCCAGGGCACGGCCATCGCCGTCCTCCCCTCCACAGCCCCTCCGGATCTTTTCGCCACCTTCAAAGCCATGCGCGCCTTGATCACGCGCTACGTCGCGTTCAATTCCATCGAGCTCGATGCGGTGGCATTTTGGTGTCTGCAAACCTGGGTGCACGGCGAATTCGAAGTAGCACCCCGCCTCATCTTTCAGTCGAGCGACCCGCGCGCCGACAGCTCACGCGTCCTGCGGGTGCTCAGCTGGTTGACGCCCAATCCTTGTCTCATCTCCCACGCGCGCGCCTCAAGCCTGGTCTCGCTGATCGCGCGCGAGCGTCCCACGCTGCTGCTCGACGACAGGGCCAGTGCGATGTGCTGCCATCGCGACATGCGCGCCCTGCTGGCCGCCGGTGCCCATCGCGATGGCATAGCGGCGGCCGCCCGCGGCGCGCAGCCGGGTCCCACCCTGACCTCATGTTTCGCGCCGCTGGCCGCTGCCACCTCGCTGGTGTTGCCACAGGAAATTCTGACCCATGCCATCGTCATTCCGATGTCCCCGCCCCTCATGCACGATGAAGTGGTCAGGCTCTCTGTGGCAGCGCCCCCGCCCGCGGCCCTGGCTCTGCGCGCCGAAATTCACAATGGCATCTTGAAGTTTCTGGAGGGTCAGCACGAAAGAGTGTGGCCGGAATTGTCAATTGCGGTGACAGCACGCGAAGCCTGGGAGCCCATATTTGTCCTCGCAAAATACATGGGGCTCGAAGCCGAAGAAGCAGCAAAAAACGCGGCCAACTCGCTGACAGTGGACCAGTGCAGGCTCACCGAGGGGTCGGATTTGAAATTGCTCGCAGACGTCAGGCTTGTGCTTGGTGGAACCATCGACAAGGCCGTTCCATCTGCGACCATCATCGGCATGCTGACCTTCGGTTCCGAAAGCTATTGGCGCAATTGCGAGCACGGCAAGCCACTATCGCCCCGCAGCCTGGCCCAAAAATTCGCGCGCTTTGGCTTGCGGGCGGCGACGGTGCGCGTCTCTTCCTCGCTCACCGTGCGCGGATTCAAGGGCGAGGACCTACTGGAAGCATTCGCCCGTTATCTCGACGACCAAAACGCAGGCGCCATCTTTCGCGACCAGATCAAGGAGCGTTACCGCAAGCGCAGCCCCGAAGAACTGGAAGCTCTGGACGCAAGGGGCAAGGAAATTCTGAACCGCGCGCCGCTCCTGGACCCACCCCCGGGAAATGTGATGGATCCGTGTCGCAATGTGACGCCTGTGTGATGGAGAAAACGTCTGAAATCAGCCAATGTGACGCTGTGTTGGCAAAAGTAACTTTGGTGGCCCCACCCGCTTTTCAAGACCTTGCCGAACATCAATGTCATCCCAAATGGAGGAGCGTGTACTTCATAGTGGCCTGAACCGACTCAGGCGAGACTAAAGAGACCCGACAATGGACCTGGAAAAATATACCGAACGCTCTCGCGCCTTTCTGCAAAACGCTCAAGGCCTCGCCCAACGCTCGGGCCATCAACGCCTGACGCCCGAGCACATTCTTAAAGTTCTCCTCGACGACGACGAGGGCCTGGCGTCCGGTCTCATCAAAAAAGCTGGCGGCGATGCCAACCGCGCAATGCAGGCAACGGAATCCGCGCTCGCCAAGCTGCCCCGCGTCGAAGGGGCAGGCGCAGGGCAACTGCATATGGCGCCCGAAACCGCGCGCCTCCTGGACGAGGCCGAGCAGGTCGCAAAGAAAGCAGGGGACAGTTTCGTCACCGTCGAGCGTCTGCTGCTGACCTTGAGCCTGGGCACCGCGCCCGATAGCGCCAAAATCATCAAGGAGGCCGGCGCCACCCCGCAGAAACTGAACGAAGCCATCAATGATTTGCGCAAGGGCCGCACCGCCGACTCAGCCTCGGCCGAACAAAGCTACGACGCGCTCAAGAAATATGCCCGGGATCTGACCGAAGCCGCCCGCACCGGCAAGCTCGATCCCGTCATCGGCCGCGACGAAGAAATCAGGCGAACCATGCAGGTGCTCTCGCGCCGCACCAAGAACAATCCCGTCCTGATCGGCGAGCCCGGCGTCGGAAAGACCGCGATCGTCGAAGGCTTGGCGCTGCGCATCGTCAACGGCGATGTCCCCGAATCTCTGAAAGACAAGAAACTCCTGTCGCTCGACATGGGGGCTCTGATCGCGGGCGCCAAGTATCGCGGCGAATTCGAAGAGCGCCTGAAGGCCGTCCTCACCGAAATGACCGCAGCCGAAGGCTCCATTATCCTTTTCATCGACGAAATGCACACCCTCGTGGGCGCCGGCAAGGCCGAAGGCGCCATGGACGCCTCGAACTTGCTCAAGCCCGCCCTGGCGCGCGGCGAATTGCACTGCGTCGGCGCCACCACGCTCGACGAATACCGCAAACATGTCGAAAAAGACGCGGCCCTTGCCCGCCGCTTTCAGCCCGTCTTTGTCAGTGAGCCCACCGTCGAAGACACGATCTCGATTCTGCGCGGCCTCAAGGAGAAATATGAACTCCATCACGGCGTCCGCATCACCGACACCGCGATCGTCGCCGCCGCCCAACTTTCCAACCGCTACATCACCGACCGCTTCCTGCCTGACAAGGCCATCGACCTGGTCGACGAATCCGCCAGCCGCTTGCGTATGCAAGTCGACTCCAAGCCCGAAGAACTCGACGAGTTCGACCGCCGCATCATGCAGCTGAAAATCGAACGCGAGGCGTTGAAAAAGGAAACCGATGCCGCCTCGAAAGACCGCCTCAAAAAGCTCGAGAAGGAACTGGCGGACCTCGAAGAAAA
>VFKO01000033.1 GCA_009885515.1 Rhodobiaceae bacterium
ACCCGGCCGACCCGCCGCTCGCGAAAGCGTCGGCGAGCCAAAACCCATAGTCGTTCGAAATGCCGTTTGCGATATCCGAAAACGTGGCCGTCCCCTTATCGGCGGCCACAACCAGATAGGGGTCATCGCCATCGTGGCGCACCACGTCTTTGGGTGGCACGATTTTGCCGGTGGCCGCAATATTGTCGGTGACATCCAGAAGCGCGGCTATGAAATTCTTGTAAGCGGCAATGCCCGCAGCCATCCACGCTTCGCGCTGGGAATGCGGCGGCAATTTCTTCGGATAAAATCCGCCTTTCGACCCCACCGGAACGATCACGGCGTTCTTGACTTGCTGGGCTTTGACCAGGCCCAGAACTTCGGTGCGGAAATCTTCCCGCCGGTCCGACCAGCGCAGGCCTCCGCGTGCGACTTTGCCAAAACGCAGGTGAATACCCTCGACCTCCGGAGAATAGACAAAGATCTCGACCATCGGACGTGGCAACGGCAGATCCTCGATTTTGCTGCTGTCAAGCTTGAACGCAATGGTTGGCCGGAAGCCGTCACAAGGCCCGCTCTGAAAGAAATTCGTCCGCAGCATCGACAGAATGACATTGCGGAACCGCCGGAAGATACGGTCGTCGTCCAGGCTTGGAACCTTGGCAAGCGCCTCGTCGATCTCAGCGTTGATTTTGGCCTCGCGTGCCGCGCGATTCTGCACCGTAGGGTCAAAGCGCGCTTTGAACAATTGCACCAAACCCGCCGCAATCCGCGGATTGCGCGCCAGGGCCTCTTCCATCAGGTCCTGGCTCGCGGCGAAGGCGGCTTGACGCAAATACTTGGCGATCGCTCGCAGGGCGGCGACATCCCGCCATGCGATATCCGCCAGCAGCACCAGCCTGTTGAACCGGTCGCTTTCCGCCCCGCCTTTCCAGACCGTCAGGAAGGCCTGCTCAAATAGCTGCATCGTTGAAACCCGCTCGGGAACAAGACGTCCGTGCAGTTGCAGATCATGAATGGTCAGCTTTGTGTTGGAGCGCTTGACCGGATAGTTGGTTTCTTCAATCGCACGCAGTCCGAAATCCTCGAGCACCGGCAAAAGATCAGACAGTTCAATCACCCCGCCAGCATGATAAATCTTGAACTGGATGATGCCGTCGCTGTCACTCGAACCGCTAACCGATCGCAGGGCCAGCGACCCCGGCCCCGCCTTTGCGACGCACTCCAAATGCGCGATGTCCAGGATCGCCTCGTTGGGCTCAAACGCAACCCGGTACGCTTCCGTAAATGCGCCCGCATAAAGCGCGTAAGTGGGCTGAACCTGATCAGGTGGTACCGCGCTTTGCAGGGCTTCCGAAAAATTGTCGGTCCACAACCGCACCGCTTTGGCGATCCGCGCTTGCAGCGCCTCGCCGTCAAAATCCTGCACCCACTCATCTGGCAAGGTGATGGTGTAATGCACCCGCGTCATGTGGCCTTCCTCAGTGTGAGGGAAGGCGCTCGCGATTTGTCCGCCCAACGCATCAGTCAAAATTGTGCCAAGTGTGCGCACCAGCCCGCCACGAAATTTGTCGGCTGGAAAATAGATAAGCGCGGAAGCAAAGCGCTTGAAATTGTCAAACCGGATAAAGGCCTTCGTATCGGGCCTGTCGCCAAGATAGGCAAGTGCCGGACCGATGCGCAAAAGATCGTCTTCGGAAATTTGAAACAATTCATCGCGCGGAAAAGTCTCCAGTACCACTGCCAACGCTTTGGCGTTGTGACTGCCTTTCGAAAAGCCGGAGCGCAACGCCACATTGGCAACCTTGCGGCGCAAGAACGGAATATCGCGCGGGCTGTCGTGATAGGCAGCAGAGGTGAACAGCCCGATGAAGCGCCGCTCCCCGGTCAATTGGCCGTTCTCGTCAAAGCGCTTGATGCCCACATAATCTTCGGGCACCCGCCGGTGAACCGGCGACCGCTCCAGCGACTTGGTCACGATCAGCGGCGATGGTTGCATCAGATAGGCGCGCACTTCCGGCGTCAGCGTGGCGCGATCCTGGCCGCGCCGGATGACGCGGCGCTCGGGCGTTCGCAGCAGGCCAAGCCCGCTATCGGTAATCGGCGAAAGGCGCCCTTCGCCCGCTGCCGTAAAGGCATAATCGCGACAGCCCAGGAAAGTAAAATGGTTCGTCTTCAGCCACTGTAGAAACGCCAGCGACTCTTCCAATTCTTCTTTCGCGATCCGCGGTGGAGTCTGCCACAGCTCGGCGATCGACTGATCTAGCCGCTCCAGCATGGCTTTCCAATCCACGACCACCACACTGACGTCGTCCAGAACTTTCGCGACACCTGCTTCGATGGCCTCAGTCTGATCATGCGACGCGTCAGGCGTGAACGCCACGCAGATCATGCTTTCCGAGAACGCGTTCCCGCCTTCCCGGTTGGCCTTGAAGATGGGATGGAACACCGCACGTATCCGCACACCATGCTCGCCAAGCTCGCTCAGGATGGAGTCGACCAAAAACGGTTTGTCGTCGTTGATCGTGGCCAGCAATGTCACCGGGGCCGAAAAGCCATCCCGCACGCTGTCCGGT
>VFKO01000047.1 GCA_009885515.1 Rhodobiaceae bacterium
CTTACGATTTCCGAGCCAAAACTTGACAAACTGAGACGTGAACTCCTACATGCCGCATCTTTGGATCAAACCCTTGACAGTCATGGCCTTCGCGACCACCTCAGGCAACGGGGGTACGCGGATGTTTGTGAGCGATTGGAGCGGCGGCCGATGCTCAAATCCATGGCAATGACTCGGACAGAAACCGCGCATGGCGACGTGCTGCGGGAGTTTCGTCATGTGCTCGCCCGCTTTCGTAAATTGACCGAACTAGAGACCGAACGTTCACTGGCGGCAGAAGCCTTTAAGCGCGAGGGGACGGAAGAAAATTTTGCCCGGCTGCGCGCGATCGATCACGAGCTTCATTCGGCCACAGGCGCGGAGGCTGGCCCTCCCGACGCTTTCTGACATTCACATCAGGCGGTGCGGTTTTTCGTTTCCGTCAATATTCATCAACAACCTTACGCAGCGAGCAGAATTGACGACGCCGTGACAAAGAACAAGACAGCAGAACGCAAAGTTTCGTCCGCTAAGGACAAAGCAGGGGCGCACAGCAAACCTGAAAAAAAACCTCATGCGAAAGCGGCGGGTAAAGTCGCCGTGAAGCCCAAGGCTATGGATTTGAAATCGATCTTGAAAGCGATGGTCAGACCCTTGCCGCCGCCGAAGCCCAGGCCAGCAAAGCCTGTGGTGCCACCGCAGGCCAGTACCGCAAAGTCGACGACAGAAGCGAAAGAGTCCGGAAAAAATATGCCAAAAGTAACGGGTACCGCCGCGCAGAAGATCCCGCAAAAATCAGGCGGGGCTGCAGGCAAGCAGGCGGCTGCAAAAGCCGGGGAGGCGCGCGAGGGTCAGGCCACTGAGGAGCGGCAAGAGTCGCTGCTTGATCTCACCGATGCTGCCGTCAAGAAAATGATCGCGCGCGCGAAGACGCGCGGGTTTGTGACCCTCGATGAGTTGAACAAGGTGTTGCCGTCGGAGCGCGTGTCGTCCGAGCAGATCGAAGACACGATGGCTATGCTCAATGATATGGGCATCAACGTCACCGAAGCTGAAGAAAAAGACGAAGAAGAAGGTGAAGCCGGCGGGGCGGTTGCGCTGGCCCGGGAAGAATCGGCGGTCGCAAAAGTCGAGACCGAGGTGAATGAGCGCACGGACGATCCGGTGCGCATGTATCTGCGCGAGATGGGAACGGTTGAGCTGCTGTCGCGCGAAGGCGAAATCGCTATCGCCAAGCGGATCGAAGCCGGGCGCGAGTTGATGATCGGCGCTTTGTGCGAAAGCCCGTTGACCTTCGAAGCCATCATGGTGTGGCGCGACGAGTTGAACGAAGGCAAGATTTTGCTGCGCGACATTATTGATCTTGAAGCGACCTATGGCGGCGGACCGGAAGGCAAAGCGGCGGCGCTGGCACTGGCGGCACAGGGCGGCATTGCAACTCCGCCTGAATTTGGCGGTGCAGCTCCCGGTTTGCCTGGAGCTCCGGGTGCGCCTGGAGGGTTTCCGCAAGGGCCCAGACCGTATATGCCGCCCAAGCCGATGCTGCGCGTCGTGCCGCAGCCGTTTCAGCCAAGGCCGGTGCCGGCGCCGGTTGTCAGGGTCGATCCCGATGACGTGACGGCGGTCGAAGCGCCTGTGCGCGTCGAAGAAGATTTGGGCGAGGATGACGAAGGCAGCTTGTCGCTCGCCGCGATGGAAGCGGTGTTGAAGCCCACGATTCTTGAGACGTTCGACGAGATTGCAGGCCTCTATAAAAAACTCGGCAAGCTGCAGGACGCGGAAGTCGAAGCGCATTTGTCCAGCGAAGAATTATCGACGAGCCAGGACCGGCGCTTCAAGAAGCTGAAGAACGATACGATCGATCTGGTCAAGAGCCTGCGCCTGAACAACGCCCGCATCGAGGCGTTGGTCGAGCAGATGTATTCGATCAATAAGCGCCTGGTGATGCTGGAATCGCGTCTGATGCGTCTGGCAGAAGCACACGGCGTGGGTCGCGAAGATTTCTTGAAGGAATACGAGAACGAAGAGCTTGACCCCAACTGGATCAAGCGCGTCGGGCGGTTGACGCGGCGTGGTTGGAAAGACTTCGCCAACGAAGAGAAAGATCGCGTGCGCGATCTGCGGACTGAGGTGCAGACTTTGGCGCAGGAAATGCGCCAGCCGATCACCGAGTTCAAGCGCATCGTGCGCACGGCCCAGAAGGGCGAGCGCGAAGCGCGCCAGGCCAAGAAGGAAATGGTCGAGGCGAACTTGCGCCTGGTGATTTCGATCGCCAAGAAATACACCAATCGTGGCTTGCAGTTCCTGGATTTGATTCAGGAAGGCAATATCGGGTTGATGAAGGCGGTCGACAAGTTCGAGTACCGGCGCGGGTACAAATTTTCGACCTATGCGACGTGGTGGATCAGGCAGGCGATCACGCGTTCGATCGCCGATCAGGCGCGCACGATCCGCATTCCGGTGCATATGATCGAGACGATCAACAAGCTGGTGCGTACCTCGCGCCAAATGCTGCACGAGATCGGCCGCGAGCCCACGCCCGAGGAACTCGCCGAGAAGCTGGCGATGCCTTTGGAGAAGGTGCGCAAGGTTTTGAAGATCGCGAAGGAGCCGATTTCTCTTGAGACGCCGATCGGCGACGAGGAAGATTCGCATCTGGGGGATTTCATCCCGGACACCAACGCGATCCTGCCCATCGATGCGGCGATCCAATCGAATCTTCGCGAGACGACGACGCGGGTTTTGGCCTCGCTGACGCCGCGCGAAGAGCGCGTGCTGCGCATGCGCTTCGGTATCGGCATGAACACCGATCACACGCTGGAAGAAGTGGGTCAGCAGTTCTCGGTGACGCGCGAACGCATTCGTCAGATCGAGGCCAAGGCGCTGAGGAAGCTGAAGCATCCGAGCAGGTCGCGGAAGCTGAGGAGCTTTTTAGATAATTAAGAGGGTGCGATGCCGACGGTCTCGTTCTTCTATGGCATCGCCGTTCGAATGTACTTGCGCGACCATCCGCCGCCGCATTTCCACGCTGTTTATCAGCAATTCGAAGCGAATGTGAGCATCGAAACCGGCGAGATCATCGAGGGTCGGCTGCCGGTAGCAGCGCGGCGCATGGTTAAGGATTGGGCCTTGCTAAGGCGAGATGCGTTGCTGCAAAATTGGCAGAATGCGCGGCAGGGTCTGCCGATGCGCAAGATTGCAGGATTGGACGATGATTAAAGTCACGAAGCTAAAATATCTGGGTGGCCACCGGATCCGGTTTTGGTTTTCCGACGATTCGACCGGGGAACTCGACTTTTCCAAAATCGTCGCTGAGCCGGGCGAAATGATCGTGCCATTGCGCGACAGTGCATTTTTCGCGCAAGCATTTCTGGAATTTGGCGCGCCGACTTGGCCGAACGGCTACGACATATCTCCCGGCGCGTTGTTTCTGGAAATGAAAGAAGCCGGATTGGTTCGGCGAGAAGAGGTTGTTTAGCGGCGGCTGCAATCGGGAATTTTATCGATGAGCAAAACCAAATTTCCGATGGTCGATGTCGTCGAAGTAAAAGCGCTTGACGCTACGCGCATCTGGGTCCGTTTTTCGGATGGTGCAGAGGGCGTGCGCGACTTGAGCGAAATGCTGCAGGAAAGCGGCGAAATGATTGTGCCGTTGCGCGACAATGGATGGCTGCGATGGAACGCGATGGTCGCGGTCCTTGGTCGCCTGCGTTGCTCGCGGATGGCGAAAGGCGGTATCGCAAGTACTTGCGAACCGGCCTTACGATATCGTTGGAAGAGATGAAGGCTTGGGTGAACAGCTGGGGGACCGACAGCGAACTGCCGGTTCCAAAAGTTCGGAGAATTCGACGTGTCCGGTCAAGGCGTGGCGAGATTTAACACCTCGGTTCGGCATACGAGAATATGCGCGTGCCAGTTCGCGCCAGGGGCGAAGTCGAATGAAACGCGCGTCTGTTTGGCCTCGGCGGCCGATGCTTGATATACTCGGACGCCGAAGAGGGAGGACCGATGCGTATGGTCGTCAGACTGATCGTCGCTGGATTGGGCGCAATTGGAGCCGTCGCACCGGCACAGGCGGCCGAACGTTTCGCGATTGCTCCGACTGTCCGCTGATGGTCACGGTGCCCGGCGGGTCGTTTCAGATGGGCTCGAGCCCGAATGCGATTTCGAGCGCCGTCAGCGAAGGTGACAAAGCCGAGCACCTTCAAGACGAGACGCCGCAACACGATGTTCAAGTGAAACAGTTCTCGATGTCGGTCACCGAAGTCACGCGCGATCAGTTCGACGCCTTCGTGCGTGCTACGGGTCACAAGGCGGGCGGACCATGTTGGGTTTGGAACAAGGGAGAAAACAAGTTCGTTGAGTCCAACGCCAACGACTGGCGCGATCCAGGATTTAGCCAAGGCGGAAATCATCCGGTGGTGTGCGTGAATTGGAATGATGCAAGAGCGTATGTTCTCTGGCTCAGTCAGAAAACAGGCAAAGACTACAGACTGCCGACAGAGGCGGAATGGGAATACGCGGCGAGAGCAGGCACTTCGGCTCCACGCTACTGGGGCTGGGACAACGTTTCTGCTTGCCACAACGCCAATGTTGCCGATTTGACGGCAGCAAGCGGCCTTGACGCGAAGCCTGCATCAATTTTTCAATGCACTGATGGCTATGTTTACACTGCACCGGTCGCGCAATTTCAGGCCAATGCTTTCGGCCTAAATGATACGCTGGGTAACGTCTGGGAGTGGACTGAGGACGGATTAGTACAACACGTCGTACAACAGCGCACCAATTAACGGTTCGGCATGGTTAGTCGTCGATTGTCCTCTCCGCGTCAATCGCGGCGGCTCGTGGAACTACGGTCCATGGGGCGTCCGTGCCGCGAACCGGGGCAGGGGCCCCGCTACTGTCCGGGGCGACAATCAGGGTATCCGCGTCGTGAGAACAAATTAGCTCTCGAATCGGCGTATCATTTTGCTCTTGGCTAGCTCGAGCGGTTGATTAGTTCCCGCGAATTTCAAATTCACGCAAGGTGATCGGGCAATTGCGGCTTCGACAACGACACCAGCTTTGGCTCATTCGCGGGCGGCGGGTGCCGATTTTGGGGTGGCGATTGCGCTTGACAGGCTGACCCTGTTATGTTCTACTTGCTTATATTTGTGTTTTGCGGAGTCGGCGGCAAAGATGCTGCGGGCGGGCGCGGATGTTGGGGACCATCAACGTGAAAGGAGACAGTGTAAAATCATATGCGTGTGTGTCACCTGATTGTCCGGAAAATGGGGAAGAGCGGCGGGGTTTTGAATATTTTCGCGCGGAATCTGTCACCTAAGTTTTCGCAACTGTCACCTAAAGTTTTTGGCGGAAG
>VFKO01000422.1 GCA_009885515.1 Rhodobiaceae bacterium
GAGACGTAGCCGCCTGGACCGGCGCCGATGACGATGAGATCAAACTGGGTTTCGGCCATGAAGTCTCCGCGCTGATTGTTGTCCACTGCCTCGCTTACGGGCGCAGGCGTGTCAACCGGGGAAGGCGCTGAAATATGGGGTTTCAGCCAAAAGGATTCTTGCTACGCTGCCCTTCCGGGCGTGAGGCCCCGCACTGGGATTAAGGAGAACAAACATGATGATAGGTTATGTCACTATCGGTGCACTCGACGGCGAAAAGTCGGGAGTGTTTTACGACGCCGTCTTCAGCGAAATGGGTTGCGAGCGCAAATTCAAAGACGGCGGATGGATCGGCTATGGCGCCAGAGGCCAGAAGGGTCACGAAGTGTACGTGGTGTCTCAAACGGCGGACGGAAAGCCAGCACGCGCCGGGAACGGGATCATGATTTCGTTTAAGGCCTCGAGCAAGACGGAAGTGGCGGCGGCCTACAAGGCCGGGCTTGCGCATGGTGGCACCGACGAAGGCGCGCCAGGTCTCCGACCAGCGGATTCCACGACTTTTTTTGGCGCCTATTTGCGTGACCCTACGGGCAACAAAATTTGCGTTTATTGCAAGCCATAACGCTGGTAGAATCCAATGGGGCGAATTCTCGCGGAGCGGCACACGTGACGCGCGAATTTTCGATGCCGAAATGTGCCTGAAGAGGCAAATTTTGTGTTTGAGCACAAATGTTTAATTGGTCAATACGCATCGAACAGTTGTATCCGTAACGCGTTGCCCGTCACTAGGGGACTTGCGCGGCTGCGCATGGGGGCGGGACGCAGGGTTGGGAGCATTTGTCGATGGAACTTTTTGGCTTTTTGGGACTGAGCAACGCGACCATTCTTGTGTATGCGGCCGCCTTGGGCGTGAGCGTGATTGTTGCCGCAGAAGTCGGACGCCTTTTGCGTCCGGCGCGCAGGCACCTGGACGTCCGGGTAGACCGGTTGGAAATGAGGCTTGCCGCAAGCGGCGATTATCAATCGCTGTTGCAGTCGGCTGAGTCCCTGCTCTCCGACGTAGCCCCGTTGGGCGTCACACCGGTCACCGAAATGTTTGAAGCCTCCAATGTCAAACGCTCGCGGTTCAGCGCTGCCGCCGAACCGTCCGACATCGCACAGCGTGTTGTTGACGATCTGCAGTGCTGCATCGAAGTTGCCGCAGCAATCGCGCGGCCAATCCAGAACATGAACGACAACGGTGCGATGGAAGTCAAAGCCCAACGCCGCCGCGTGGGGCAAGAGGCAAAGCGGCTTTCGGCCCGCCTTAACACGGCCACGTGGGACCGACACGGCGCAAAGCTGCTGAGTGACGGCATGCCCAGCACTTCGGTCACTTTGCTTCAGGGATTTTTCACGCAGGTACACGCGCTGAAGGCCGTGGCGAACGAACAGGGCAAGGGTACCAGCGTGGATGGGTTGATGACCCTGCTCCACCTTTCTGCCGAACTGTTGAAATCCGCGGAAGACAATTTGGAAGAGTTTAGACGTCAGGCTGAGTGATCGCATTCACGCCAGCATCGTCACCGGATTTTCCAGATACGCTTTGAATGCCTCCAGCCAGGTGGCGCCGAGTGCGCCGTCAATGACGCGGTGGTCGCACGACAACTGCACTGTCATCATGTTGGCGACGACGATGGCGCCCTTCTTGACGATGGCGCGCTGTTCGCCGGCGCCTACCGCGAGTATCGCCGAATGCGGCGGGTTGATGACGGCGGTGAAGTCACGGATGCCCATCATGCCGAGGTTTGAGATCGCGAAGGTGCCGCCTTCGAATTCGGCGGGTTTGAGCTTCTTGGCCTTGGCACGAACGGCCAGGTCTTTGACTTCACGGGAGATAGCGGCGAGACTTTTTTCTTCGGCCTTGAACACAATTGGCGTGATCAGGCCGAAGTCCAGGGCCACTGCGACGCCGACATCGGCGTGACGGTGGCGCAGCAACGCTGTGTCGGTCCAACTGCTGTTGACGCCGGGGACGCGGATGAGCGCCAGCGCTGCGGCTTTGACAATGAAATCGTTAACGGAAACCTTGTAGACGCCGGCGCCTTCGGTGGGGGCCTTGTCGTTGATCTGCTTGCGCACGTCGAGCAGCGTGTCGATGTTGCAGTCGATCTTGAGATAGAAATGCGGGATGTCGCGCTTGGCTGTGGCCAGACGCTTGGCAATGGTCCGGCGCATCGAGTCGTGCGGGATTTCTTCGTAGGTATCCTTGGTAAAGTAGAGGCGCGCGTCGGGAATGGCTGAGGGTATGGATGCTACGGGCGCTGATGGCGCGGTCTTTGGTGGTGGTGCTTTGGCGACGCCGCCTTTGGGGGCACCTTCAATGTCGGATTTAATGATGCGGCCGTGGGGACCTGAGCCTTGGATGAGGGTTAGTTCAACGCCCCTTTGCGTGGCGATACGGCGTGCGAGTGGCGAGGCGAAGAGGCGTGGTGTCTGCCCCTCACCTTTTTTTTGCAAGGGCACAAAAAGACCCTCTCCCGCAAGGGGAGAGGAAGAAGGAACACTTTTTGCAACAGCGTTTGCTTTCCTCTCCCCTTGCGGGAGAGGGTCTTTTTTGCTGTTCGCAGAAATGGGTGAGGGGCCGGGCGAATACGCCTCACCCTCGTCACGCAATTGCGCGATGATGGCATTGACCTTCACGCCTTCGGCACCTTCGGCGACCACGAGGTCCGCGACAACGCCTTCGTCGACCGCCTCGACCTCCATGGTCGCCTTGTCGGTTTCAATTTCGGCAATCACGTCGCCAGACTTCACCTTGTCACCGACTTTGACGTGCCACTTGGCAAGCTTGCCCTCTTCCATTGTGGGCGACAACGCTGGCATGAGGATGGGGGTTGGCATCGCTCAGCTCCGGTAGCAAACGGACTTCACCGCCGCGACAATTTCATCGACGGTGGGTAGTGCAAGTTTTTCGAGATTGGCGGCGTAGGGCATGGGGACGTCTTTGCCGGTCACGCGTGCGGGCGGGGCGTCAAGATAGTCGAAGGCTTGCTCGATCACCTGGGTCGCAATCTCGGAGGCTATGCCACAGACCGGCCAGCCTTCTTCCGCGATGACAATGCGATTGGTTTTCTTGACGGACTTGACGACGGTCTGCGTGTCTAACGGGCGCAATGAACGCAGGTCGATAAGTTCGGCCGCAATGCCTTCTTTGGCCAAGATATCGGCCGCCTGCATGATCATGCCCACGGTTATTGAATAGGACACGATCGTCACATCCGAGCCTTCGCGAATGACGCGCGCCTTGCCGATCGGCACGGTGTGATCGATATCTTTGGGCACATCGAAGCTGCGGCCGTAGCACATTTCGTTTTCGAGGAAGATGACGGGGTTGGGGTCGCGAATTGCGGCCTTCAGCAGTCCCTTTGCATCGGCGGCAAAATAGGGTGCGACAACCTTCAGACCCGGCACGGCTGCATACCAGGCGCCATAGCTCTGGCTGTGTTGAGCACCGACACGCGAGGCGGCACCGTTGGGTCCGCGGAAAACTATCGGGCAACCCATCTGGCCACCCGACATGTAAAGTGTCTTGCCGGCGGAGTTGATGATTTGGTCGATGGCCTGCATCGCGAAATTCCAGGTCATAAACTCGATGATGGGGCGCAAGCCACCGAAGGCCGCTCCTACACCCAGACCCGCAAAGCCCTGTTCGGTGATGGGCGTGTCGATGACGCGCTTGGGGCCGAACTCATCGAGCAGACCTTGGCTGATTTTGTAGGCGCCCTGATACTGACCGACTTCTTCACCCATCAGGAAAACAGTGGGATCGCGGCGCATTTCTTCGGCCATCGCTTCGCGCAAGGCTTCGCGCACGGTGATTGCATGCATTTGCGTGTCAGGGGCAAGCTCCGGTTCCCGCGGCACTACGGGCGGTTTGATGGCTTGTGGTTTCGGCGCCTGCGCTTGCGGTGCAAGTGGCGGCGCACCGTTCGGCACTTTCGCTTGCGGTTCGTCGTCGCCTTGCAGAATGGCAATGGGCGCGTTGACCTTCACGCCCTCCGTGCCTTCGGCGACGAGGAGCTGCGAGACCACGCCCTCGTCCACGGCTTCGACTTCCATCGTCGCCTTGTCGGTTTCGATTTCAGCAATAACGTCGCCCGATGAAATCCGGTCGCCAGCCTTGACGTGCCATTTGGCAAGCTTGCCCTCTTCCATTGTGGGCGAAAGGGCCGGCATCAGGATTTCGGTGGACATTGCTGGGTCCGTTTACGCGTTGAAACTGAAGAGGGCCAGGAACACCATGATTGTCCCGATGATGCCGACAGTCCAGAACAGTGGGCGGATGTAGGGAAGGCCCATGAGATAAACGATCCCGTGAGCGACGCGCGAATAGAAGAAGAGCTGCGCGCCGAGCACGGTGAGCGTGTTGGAAACGTCGACCTGGGCGGCGATGAGCACGAGCGGCGCGAAGAGGATGAGCCCTTCACGATGATTGTCGACGCAGCGCTTCGTGCGGGCCTGCCAGACCGAAGGCTCGCCTAGCTTATCGCGCGGTCCGGCCATGGTCCACAGACCTTGCGCCTGCGCACCGGCCGCTGATTGAATGAGGATGAGAATAAATAGCAGCCCAACACTCAGGGCCAGCATAGTGAGTTCAAGTGACATAGTGCTTTCCTTTTAATGAACGATGTCCGTCCAAAGTTCGGACGGATTTGGCTCCGGTGAAGTCTGTGCAAATTCCGCCGCGTGATTGACGATGGCGCGAATTTCCTTGTCGAGTTCCTTGAGCGACTCTTCGGTTGCGAACTTGTTGTCGAGCAGGAGCTGGCACGCGTGATCGATGGGGTCATGCTTTTCGCGCACCTGGTCGACTTCTTCCCGCGTGCGGTATTTTGCGGGATCGGACATCGAATGGCCGCGATAGCGGTAGGTTTTCATCTCAAGGATAATTGGCCCCTTGCCTTCCCGGCACCATTTAACGGCGAAATCACCGGCGTCCCTTACGGCCAGCACGTCCATACCATCGATTTCGTGGCCGGGAATGTTGAACGAGCTGCCGCGTTTGTGAAGTTGGGTTTCGGCACTGGCGCGTTGGACTGAGGTGCCCATGGCGTATTGGTTGTTTTCGATGACGTAGACGACGGGCAGCTTCCAAAGCTCCGCCATGTTGAAACTCTCGTAGACCTGGCCCTGATTGGCAGCGCCATCGCCGAAATAGGTGAGGCAGACGCGGTCATTGCCTTTGTACTGGTTGGCGAAGGCCAGACCAGTTCCCAACGGCACTTGGGCGCCGACAATGCCGTGGCCGCCGAAGAAGTTTTTCTCGCGGCTGAACATATGCATCGAACCGCCCTTACCCCTGGAATAGCCGCCACTGCGTCCCGTAAGTTCGGCCATGACACCGGCTGGGTCCATGCCGCAGGCCAGCATGTGGCCGTGATCGCGATAAGCCGTAATCACCTGATCGCCTTCACCGATGGCTGATTGCATGCCGACAACCACCGCTTCTTGCCCGATATAAAGATGGCAGAAGCCGCCGATGAGGCCCATGCCATAGAGCTGCCCGGCCTTTTCCTCAAAGCGCCGGATCAACAACATCTCACGGTAAAAATGAGCGAGTTCGTCCTTGCTTGGTTTCGGTTTCGTAGGCAGAGCGGCGCGGCTTGTGACGTCGGCCTTTGCCATTCTGTTTCCCAATTGTGCGAAATGTTGAGCCCTGAGCGTTCCTGTAGCGTCCGGAACAAATGTGCGCAAGTGATGAAGCCTGGCGTTTGTGCTGCACTGCAGCAGATCAGCGCTTGTCTTTGAGGATCACGACCTCGTCGGGCTGGCTTAGGCCAAGGCGCGAACGTGCCTGCTCTTCGAGCAGATCGGGATCGACGCTTTCGGGACGCAAAAGTCTAACCCGGCGCTCGAGCGCCGTGCGCTCACCGCGCACGCGATCAAGTTCCGTATGCTTGGCTTCGATAGCGGTTTGCAACTTCAGCCAATTGATCAGGCCATGATTTCCATAGACGACGAAATAGCCGAAATAGAGGACGAGAGACATCATGACCAGGGGAAAACCCCAGCCCCGTGCGGCGCGCCCAAATGCCGTTGGTTCGTTCATGGCTGGAATCGAATCACATCGCAGTATGAGAGGTCAAGGCTTATTGGGTTAAGCGATATTAACGGATTTCAGTTCGCATAGGCCTTGGCGCGGTACCATTTCGAAAGCAGCCATTTGTTGCCTCGCGCTATCGGGCGTCCGGCATGGCGGGTTGAAAGATCTGGATTTCCGGCCGCGTCAACATTGGAAAACAAAATCGCATCCCCAGTCCTGCCTTTGAACTCCAGACCGTTTGCGAGGAAATGGGTTTCGCCGCCGTCGAAGTCATCGCTCAAACTGACAAGCAATGTCGCCACGCGCTGTCCGGCAGCCCCCCATTGCGACGCGGGACCCGCAGAGGCGTCGAGAAAATCAAAATGAGGCCGGTACTGTTCTCCGGGCTGGTACATGAGAACACTCAACATCTCGCCATTGGCCAGCGGCAATTGCGCCGCCTCCGCCAGACGCTGATTGAGGCCGACCATCACCATGTCTTGCTGAAATGGGTGGATCGAGGCGGTGCTTGATGTGCGCTCGGTGCTGCGCATCGGGCGGCCGCTCACTGGATCGACGACAAAAGACGGGTGGAGCAACGGCTTGACGGCTTCAATCAGATAGCCGCACTCATCGCGCGTCAACAAGCCATCAAGGCGCCAAACATCCGGTGAGCGAGACAGATCAAGGCGCGCAGGTAACGGGCGCTGCATGGCGTCGTGCTCAATGAGTGACAATTGTTTTATGGCAATGGCGTCGTTTGTTTTTGCAGCGGATCGCAAATGCCCAATGGCTTCGTTCCAGTTTGGCGGCGACGCGGCACCAATGGCCGAGAGAACCGCCAGCGTACGCATCGCGGCGGCACCGTTTTTCTGTGCCGCCTGGTGCAGGATTTCAAGCGCGCGCGGGATGTCGCGCGGACCATCGACGCCGTCAAGATGAATGCAGGCAGACGTGTAGAGCGCATCGACATCACCCGCACTGGCCGAGCGTGCAAGCCAGGCGCGGCCCTCGTCCTTGCGGCCCAAGCGGCCAAGCATCGCGGACAGAATGTATTGCGCACGCGCGTCGCCAGCGTTGGCGTCGCGTTCAAGGTCGGTCAAAGTCCTTCGCTGTGCGGCCATGGGTTAGCGGAATTCCGCACCAGCGTAAACCGCGCTGGGACCCAGATGTTCCTCGATCCGCAACAGCTGATTGTACTTTGCCAGTCTGTCCGAGCGCGATGCTGATCCGGTTTTGATGCGGCCGCAATTCGTGGCCACGGCGAGGTCGGCGATTGTGGTGTCTTCGGTTTCGCCCGAGCGGTGCGACATCACCGCTCTATAGCCTGCTTTGTGCGCCATTTCGACGGCCTCAAGGGTTTCGGACAGGGTGCCGATCTGGTTGACCTTGATCAGGATCGCATTGGCGACGCGCTTTGAAATTCCTTCGGCGAGACGCTTTGTATTCGTGACAAACAGATCATCGCCGACGAGTTGGACCTTGGCACCGATGGCGTTGGTCAAACCTTTCCAGCCATCCCAATCGTCTTCGGCCATGCCGTCTTCGATAGAGACGATCGGATAGCATTTGCACAGATCTTCGTAGAAGCGAACCATGCCGGCTGGATCGAGTTTTTTGCCCTCACCTTCCAGATCGTAAACGCCGTTCTTGAAGAACTCTGTCGAGGCCGGATCGAGCGCCAGCTTCACATGCTCGCCCGGGCGATAGCCTGCCGCCTCGATCGCGCGCATGATGAAACTCAACGCTTCATCGGCGGATTTGAGGTTGGGCGCGAAGCCGCCTTCATCGCCGACGTTGGTGTTGTGGCTGGCGTCTTTCAACGCCTTGCGCAGGGTGTGAAAAACTTCGGTTCCCATGCGCAGAGCCTCACGGAAGGTCGCCGCGCCGATGGGCAGGATCATAAACTCCTGAAAGTCGATGGGATTGTCGGCGTGCGCACCGCCGTTGATGATGTTCATGAACGGCACAGGCAAGACGTGAGCGTGCGCGCCGCCGACATAGCGAAAGAGCTTTTGTCCGCGCGCCGAAGCCGCGGCATGGGCTGTCGCCAGCGAGACACCCAGAATGGCGTTGGCGCCAAGGCGGCCTTTGTTGGGCGTACCGTCGAGATTGATCAGTGTACGGTCGATATGGAGCTGCTCTTCGGCCTCCATCCCGGAAATGGCGTCGAAGATTTCGCCATTCACCGAAGCGACGGCATTTTCAACGCCTTTGCCGCCGTATCTTTTTCCACCATCGCGGCGTTCGACGGCTTCATGGGCGCCGGTAGAGGCTCCCGAGGGCACGGCGGCACGGCCGACGCTGCCGTCGTCGAGCTCAATTTCAACTTCGACTGTGGGATTACCACGGCTGTCGAGTATTTCGCGGCCGCGGATGTCGATGATTGCCGTCATTGCGTTGCTAGTCTCCGATTGCCAACTTCATGAAACCAAGGTTTACGACAAAAAGTACAAATATTGCGAGGGGACAAACGACGCCAAGCAGAAAACGCAGCAGCTGCCAGGCTGGTCCATCCTGTATGCCCAATTCTTCGAAAATGGCGTTTTTCGACATCACCCAGCCTACAAACAGCCCCAGGAAAATACCGCCCAGCGGCAGCATGATGTTGGACGTGAGATAGTCGACGACATCGAAAAACGATTTGTTCGAAAAGGTGGGCAACCCCTCAAGCGGATACCATGTGCTCCAGTGGTTGAAGGACAGGACTGTGCCAATACCGATGACCCAGCACACAAAGGCAGTGGCATACGCCGCCGCTGGCCGACTGACCTTTAGTGTGTCTGTCGCCCAGGCCACGACCAACTCAAGCAGCGAGATCGCCGACGCCAGGGCCGACACCACCAGCAACAGGAAAAACGCAGCGCCGACAAAGGCGCCGCCGGGCATCTGGCCAAAGGCGATGGGCAAGGTTGTAAACATCAGGCCGGCACCTTCGCTGGGGTTCAGGCCATAGGCAAACACCAAAGGAAAAATTGCGAACGCCGCAAGGA
>VFKO01000180.1 GCA_009885515.1 Rhodobiaceae bacterium
CAGCGCGTGCGTAATGCTCTTGGCCTTGGACCAGGAATGATGCGTGCTCGCGGCATCGAAGCCTTCGCCATAGCGTTCGAACGTGATGCGCCCGCCCTGCACGACCAGCAAAGCATGCGTTTCGCCGAGTGTCGCCGTCATCTTCGTGGCAAACGCTTCGGCGACGAGAGCGTCGAAGGCCGCGTGATCGACGTGGCGGAGCTCGCCGAGCGGCCAATCCTGCGTGGGCCAAGGCGTGTCGGGAGGTTGCGGCGAGAGCGGCGGAAGGTTCATGGACAGAGTCTCTGGTCGCGCAAGGCGACGAACGGGCAACCTGCCAAGGTCGAGCGCGGACTGCAAGCCGTCGCGCTGCGCTTTACCGCTCGATGTTGTACTCGATCGTAACTAACTCGCGCGCTGTCTTGGAGATTGTGCTCTTGTCGTAGGTGCCGCCGTAGCCGTAAACGCTGGGAAAAACACAAACCGCGTAGAGTGCGAGCATCACCCTTGCTGCGTATCGCAGGCGTGTCGTGAGCAATGCGACAGCTCCCGCAATCTCGCACACGCCCGTGAGCAGCACGGTTTCGCGCGGGAGAGGCACCCAGCCCGGAGGGCTCATCAACAGGCCGAATTATCTGCCGGTCGCTGATTTTGGCGGCGGCACGCGGTCGACCTTGTCGAAGAACTTGCGGCCCAGTGCCACCAGCTGACCGTCGCTGAGGTGATCGACGGTTTCCCAACCCGCGATATGGGGCACAAGCGCCGCGCGGTGCTTTTCCACGTAGTGCCTGAAGTCCGCCTGAGACTGGCGCGACCCCGTCACCAGGATTTCGCTGACACCGGCAAGCGCATCGCAAACCTCGCCGAAGAATTCATGCACCGCGCGCACGTCGCTGCCGTGCTGGCGCGTATAGTGGGTGTGATCCTTGACCGTCTGGGCCTTCACGTCTGTCTTGTTGAACTGCTGGATCTTCGCGTTGTGATGATCGACCCAAAGGACCGCGTGGAAAAGTGTCATGACCAATCTCCTCATGCTGCGCACCGGCTCCGAGGGCGCCCCGCAGCTCTTCGTCGTCATAGAACGCGCAATGCACACCATTGGCCTTGATCTAGGTCAGGTTTTGAGGCCGCGCCCGGGCCATACCCCCCAACCCTATCCGCAAAATCAAATGAGGGCGGTGCGCGCCCCGCCGCTACCGCTCGATGTTGTACTCGATTGTGACTACCACGCGCGCTGTCTTGGAGATTGTGCTCTTGTCGTAGGTGCCGCCGTAGCCGTAATCGCTGGAATCGATGCTGGCGCCCGCCGGCAGGATGTAGAACGCGCCTTGCGAGGCCGAGCGCATTGCGCCCACCGTGGCATTGCCGTTCCTGGCGAATTCCAGGGCCCGCCTCTCGGCGTTCTGCGTGGCAGCGCCGATCAGCGACATCTTGATATCCTCCAGGTTCGAGACCAGGAACGATGGATCCTCAAAGCGCACCGGATGACCCTCGCCCTCGAATTGCAGAATCGCCTTGTGCGCCGCTTCAACGCCCGGCAAATTTTTGCTGGTGATGAGGACGTCTTGCGCGGCGTTGAAGCCGCGCTGCACCGAACGCGTACGTCCGCCCGGCAATTCTTCATCGACCATATTCGGCGTGACGCTCTCTTTGCCGCTCTTCAGCGCGTCCACCGCAAAACCTTGTGACACGAGGAAGGTGTCGAGCGCCGGGCGCTCCTTGCGCAGCTTTGCCAGCGCATCAGCGAAGGTGGTCCCTTGCACGCGCAGGCCGACGCTCCATTCGGCGTAGTCCGCCGTCACCGGCTTTTCTGCCAGGCCTTTGACGGCGATGCTTTGCTTGCCTGAGCCGATGTGCTTGGCCTGAATGCCGAAGATGAACGCCGCCGACGACATGCCGAGCGCCAGCAACACACCCAATATCACCACGGCTTTAGAAGTATCGAGCGTCATGCGGTTTCCTCTTGGTTCGGGTCTGAGCGTCGAAGGTGATGTCAAGAACACGGGCGAATTATGAAAACATTGTGGCGAAAATCAGAGTGAATGATTCTCAGCCTGCTTGGTGTGCTACACTTCACGCGACTCGTAAACGGGAGACTTGAGATGCGCGCGCATGGCGTTGCCTTGCTTATCGCGTTGGCGCTTGGCGCTTGCGATGCGCCTGCGGACCAGCGCGCGATGTCGTTGGCGCGCTGCAATGCGGAAACGCTCAAGCTCTATCCCGACCCGTCCAGGGTGCCCGATGAGCACGTCTTCCGCGCGAATTGCATGGGTTCGCAAGGCTATGTGCTGCGGCAGGGCGAGCAGCACTGCAACGGGCTGTTATCCGCACAGAGGGAAGCCGGCTGCTACGAACGCGTGAGCTAAACCACGCGCAAGTTCGGTCAAAAACTGGCAACGTGTGGGTCACGGTTTGCTTTCGTGGCGCCTATACGAAACCTTACTCCGACCGCTATTTTCGATGTGACAATTCCTCTGCTGTCTGCCGCGCAGTCAGAGGTTTCATCACCGGAATGGCAACGAAGCGATCATTCGTCTAGCCGCCGTCCATCACCCACCCCTGCTCCGCAAGCTGTCGGCGAGGGCCGAAAGGGCGTTTGCGAGCTGCTTGGCGGTTTCTGGCGGTGGCAGCGGCACTTTGAGGTTTTGCGCCCCGGTGGCCGGATCGCGCTCGATCCATGGATGCGACGGAGCGCCGGAATGGTCAGCCGACGCGAGTGCGGCTACGAACTGCGAACCAATTTGCAGCAAGGCTTGCCACGGATCGGGAACTGTATCGCGCGGTCGTGCCCCGGTCCCATCAATTCGCGCGGTCGCCATCTCGTCCGGGCCGATGTTCGCAACCGCATTCGCATCTTCCGCAGATCCGGCGCCGTTCGCGGCGGCAATATTCCCCGCTTCCTCGGCCGGCGCCATGGCTTCGCCCTCGCCCATGCTGCCGGTGACGTTTTCCACGTCCTTCATGAAGCGGTTGAG
>VFKO01000100.1 GCA_009885515.1 Rhodobiaceae bacterium
AGTCGAGCAGCGTGCTCACGAGTCTGAGGGGACGACGTGGAAAAGGCGGAAGTTTTACTTCCGCCTTTTTTCGCGGTGCATTTATCATGGCACCGAAATTTAATTCCGTACCTATGAGTAGATAAATTGTTGCGTACACTGTGTGTCTAAAGCGTGACAGGGTTTGAGCGGTACGTCTCGTAGACTCTTGATCGATTCTCCTCGTTGAGTCTTTGACCATCAGAGTTGAAGCTTCTACGTGCCAACTTCGGAAGGTGATGAAATGAAAACGAAACTATTGCTTTTGAGTGCAACGGCGGCTCTGGCACTGGCGAGCGCTCCGGCCGCTTTTGCCGGCGATGGCTGGTATTTGAGCATGGAAGGCGGCGGCAGCTGGATCGATGATGTCAGCCTTGAAACCGACAACGCGGCGGACTTTGTTGGTGCTGACCTCTATGAAATGAACTTTGACGGCGGTTGGGCGGTGCTCGCGGCGGTCGGGTACGGCGCCGGGCCATGGCGCGTGGAATTGGAAGGCGGCTACCGCCAGAATGACGGAACGTTTGGCATACCGGTCACGCCCGGCACCGAAGTCCAGGAATGGTCGGCGATGTTAAACGTGCTCTACGACATCAGGCTGTCGCGGTCGTTGAGTTTGACGCTGGGGGCGGGCGCCGGCGGCGACGATCTCAATCTCAAAACCAACAGCGGGTTTGACGAAGGCGAATGGAACTTCGCCTATCAGGGCATTGCCGGGCTATCTTTCGAATTGTCCAAGCGGTTGGATTTCGTGATCAACTATCGCTATCTGCGCGTTCTCGAGCCTGAGCTTGACAACGGGGACGATCTTTTCGTCAGAATCGACGACGTAAGCAAACACACGGCGACACTTGGTTTGCGGTATTCGTTCACGGCAGAGCCGCCTCCACCACCTCCGCCACCCCCGCCACCGCCGCCGCCGGAACCACCGCCGCCACCAGTGGTTCCGAAAGAGTTCATCGTGTTTTTTGGGCACGATAAGTCGAATTTGACGGTGGAAGCGATAGACGTCGTGAAGGAAGCGGCAGCAGCCGCCAAGAAATCCGGTAGCGCCAGCATCACGATTATCGGCCATACGGATCGCTCGGGTTCGGACGCCTACAATCAGGCGCTGTCGATGCGGCGGGCGGGCAATGTGAAGGGCGCTTTGGTCACGGAAGGCATTCCTGAAGCCGGAATCGCCATCGATGCCAAGGGCGAGAGTTCTCCACTGGTTCCTACCGAAGACGGTGTGCGTGAACCGCAAAACCGGCGTGTGAATATCAATCTGCAATAGGCGCTGCTCACACAGCGCAGAGTTTGAGGGGACGTAGTGCGGCAAGGCGGAGGCAAAAACCTCCGCCTTTCGTTTTTTTGGGAAGCTAATGCAAAAAAAATCGTCATGGCCGGGCTCTTGACCCGGCCATGACGTAATTTTTTTGTTGCTTTTTTTGCCCTTGTAGTCGCGATTTCGACTCACGCAACTTTGAAAAACATTTTCATCCGTACACACCATATCCGTGCACACGCGGAGGATTCGTGGTCGCTGTGCCACGCGGCATGCGCGTAACAGCAATCCGGCAATTTGCGTTAATGTTTTATTAATAAATGATTCGCGGGGGGCCGGAATCGATGCACCTTTGGTGCATCAGTTTCCGGAAACATCCCGCGCAAAAAAACAATTGCGTTCAACACACACGGGGTGCCGGGATGAAAACGAAGCTATGGCTCTTGGGATCGACACTGTCCCTTTTATTTGTAACGCCGGCTCAGGCCGCCAACACCGAAGGCTGGTATGTCAGCGTCGAAGGCGGTGGCGTGTGGGTCGATGAGTGGGAGCACTTACGGACCAAAATCACCAAATGCGGGCCCGTCACGACGCTCGCCGAAGCCAGCTTTGCGACCGGCTGGGGCGCGTTGGCGGCGGTTGGTTATGGCCTGCAACACTGGCGGGTCGAGTTCGAAGGCGGCTATCGCAGCAACGAGCTTGATAGCTATAGCAAGGGCGGCAAAACCTACGACGACGTATCGGGCGAACTGACCCAGGCGACCGCCATGCTCAATGTCATCTATGATGTGCCGCTGGGTGAGAAACTTTCGCTTGGCATTGGCGTGGGCGCGGGCGGCGATTTTACTGGATTGTCTCTGAATTTCCCTTGGCATGGCGTCGACCACGATGACTGGCAGTTCGCTTATCAGGGATTGGCGGGCCTCAACTATGCGCTGACGAGCAGTTTGGCGATGTACGTGAACTATCGTTATCTGAATGTGAAAAGCGACGCGTTCGATGCGGCGCCTAACCTGATCATCGACGGCGATGATTTTCAGAAGCACACGGCGACACTGGGCTTGCGCTATGCTTTTGCACCGCCGCTCAGGGCGGCACCGATGGCGCCACCTGCCCCGCCGCAACCTGCGGCACCAGTTGAGCGCGAGTTCTTGATCTTTTTTGGTTTCAACAAATCGAACTTGACGGCGCAAGCGCTGGCGACTGTTCGCCAGGCCGCGACGGCCGCGCAACAAAACGGCACGGCAAAGATCCGTGTGGTCGGCCACACCGATCGCGCGGGCTCGTTGAGCTACAACAGGGCACTATCGATGCGGCGGGCAGGCACGGTCAAAGACGCGCTGATCGTTGAAGGCGTGATGGGATCGGCGATAGCGATTGCAGGACGCGGCGAGGGCGAGCCGATCGTGCCCACCGCCGACGGCGCGCGCGAACCGCAGAACCGGCGTGTGAAGATTACGTTCTGAGCCCCCCATCCCCTGCAGCCCGCCTTCGCCAAGTGGCTTCGGTGGGCGCAGGGACTGCCCCCGCTTGCGCAACCGCATGCACACATCTCCAATTCAAAAAGTGATGTCATCCCGCGCGCGCTGCAGCACCCTTGTGCTGCTGCGCTGATGCGGGATCCACCCGGGTGCAGCTTCACCGCAAAGAATCATTGCCCGGTTCCACAGATGCCTTGCACCCCGCACCTCGTAAGCCCCGTGTCTGCGGTGCAGCATGAAGAATGCTGCGCCGCGCACGGGGTGACTCGGTATTTGAAAATGCGGAACTGAGTGAATATTTGTGTGCATGCGGTAGCGCAAGCGGGGACAGACACCAGAACTTCTGTCTTCTCCCGCTTACGGGGGAAGTAGCTGTGCCGTCGCTAACGGATTATTGCGCTTAACGCCGTGTTCGCGGCCGTGTCCCGCATTGGTGGCACGGGCCTCGCTCCTGTTCTGGTAAGAGAGGCGAAAGCCGTCCCATCCTGACCCACAAGGGTCTGGAAATGGCGGGGACCTCTCAACCACGGCAGAGAGGTCCATATCCCGATGCGTCATTCTCATACGCAAGCCCTTTTGGATCACTGGCGCCAGGAGCGTGGTGAGCAATCCGCACCTCAGAAATCCATGATCGAGCCGCGTGCCATCAAGGGACATTTACCGTTCTCCTTTCTTCTGAGGCGCGAACCCGATGACAAATTCACCTTTGCGCTGGCAGGCACAGGCCTCTGCGATTTGTTCGGCCGCGAGCTGCGGGATCAAAGCTTCGTCCATCTGTGGGCCGAGCCCTCGCGCACTGCCGCCAAGTCTTCGCTGATCAGGGTGTCAAATCTGTCTGTACCAACGGTTGCCATGTCAGTAGCCGAAACGGCCGACCTGCGCCCCATGCCTGCGGAGATTCTGTTGCTGCCCTATGCCAGCCAGCGTGGAGAATCCAATTGGATCCTGGGGCACTTCCAGGCGCTTGAGCCCTTAAGCCGTCTGATCGGCCACAAACTCGTCCGCATGCGCATGAGTGCCAACGCCATCCTGACCGGTGACGCTCACGGACCCAGCGCCGTCGCTTTCGTAGACAACAAGCCGCGAAACACCCAACATTTGCGGATCGTTTCCGCGCGCTAACAAAAGTTCTGGCCTCGCCTTTACACCACGACAAACTCAAAGGGCGCCTGTCGGGCGCCCTTTTTTTGTCTGATTTTGAAACCGCTACTCCGGCCGCGGCGAGCGCTCCGGATCATAGGTGCGAAACCCAGGGGTTGCCGCTTCGTCCAGCTCGTTCAGCTCGTCGCGAAAATTTTTGTAGTCTTCGCGCGCTACGAAATAACTCTCCTCATATCTTTCCACACCGCGCCAATATTCTTCAAACAGCGCAACGTCTTCGGGCCGGCGTTCATCACACCTTGCCTGATCGTGACCCTGCTCGACGCACCAAATATCGAAATACAAGTTTCTGGCTTGAGCTGGCGCTGTCGCCATGAAAATTGACAAAACCGCAGCCAAACCGCCAAGCGCCCCAAATTTCACCATACGAGGTTCCCTTACCCAATAAGCCGTCAGGATAAACGGCTGTGATCAGTCAGCATAGGCCAAATCGTACCAAATCCCGCTTAACGGGCCGCCGCAAAGCGCTCAGTTTTGTCTTCCGCGACAGCCCTGTGTTCCGGCGGCAACGGTAGCTTTCCAAGAATAAGGTCCGATGCCTTCTCGGCAATCATTATCGTGGGTGCATTGGTGTTGCCACCAACGAGCGTTGGCATAATGGACGCATCCACAACCCTAAGCCCTTGCACCCCCCGGACCCTTAACGAGGCATCTACTACCGCCAAAGCGTCATTGCCCATTTTGGCAGTTCCGACTGGGTGATAGATCGTAATGGCAGAGTTACGAATAAATTGATCAATGTCTTCATCGGACTGAACGCCTGGACCCGGATTTAGCTCCTCGCCCCGATAAGCGTCAAAGGCGGGTTGGGCGACAACGCGCCGGGCTATTTTGACGCCTTCCCTGAGGGTCCTGAGGTCCGACTCCGCAGACAGCGAGTTGGGCTGAATCAGCGGCGCATCATTCGGATTCGTCGATTTGAGCGCGATGAAGCCGCGACTCTCTGGCCGCAAGGCGCACATATGCAAACCAAACGCGTGACGCTTGAGGATCGTGCGCCCGTGATCACTAAAGGGCGCATTAAAGAAATGCATCTGCAGGTCAGGCGCTTCAAGTTCGGGGCGGCTCTTGACGAAAGCTCCCGCTTCCAACCCTTGGGTGCGGCCGGGGCCCGTTCCAAACAAAATGTATTGCACGCCAATTCCCAGAACGGTGAGCGGATTGGCGATTTGCGCGTAGGCAGTCACGGGCTGCGTGCAAGCGTATTGAATATTGACGTCCAGATGGTCCTGAAGGTTTTGTCCAACCCCCGGCAAATGCGCAACGACAGGTATTCCAAAGCGCTGCAGATACTCGCTGTCCCCCAATCCCGACAAAAGCAAAACCTGTGGTGTACCAACGGCGCCGCACGAGACGATGACTTCCCTGCGCGACTTGACCTGATGTGTTTGACCGCCCTTCACGTACTCAACGCCTGCAGCGCGTTTCCCTTCGAACAGAACGCGTGAAATGACAGCGTCTGTTTCAACTTTCAGGTTTGGGCGCTTGAGCGCGGGCGCCAGATAGGCCACCGACGAACTGCACCTTTGTCCATCCTTGACCGTCAGTTGGAACAGGCCAAAGCCTTCCTGCTGCTCTCCATTGAAATCAGTAGTGGTCTTGTAGCCGGCCTGGCGTCCGGCTTCAACGGAGGCTTCGTACAAGGGCGAAGATTTGGCGGTGTTGCTGACATGCAGTGGACCCGACCCGCCGCGGAAATCGTTGGCGCCTGCTTCGTTGGTTTCGGAGCGCTTGAAATAGGGCAGTACGTCCGCAAACGACCAGCCCTCCAGACCCAGTTGCCGCCAGTGATCGTAGTCGCGCGCGTGTCCCCGGATATAGACCATCCCGTTGATCACCGACGAGCCGCCAAGTCCTTTGCCGCGCGGCCAATAATCCCTGCGATTGTTGAGGGCAGCGGTGCCTTCTGTTGCAAAACCCCAATTGTGCTTGTTCGGTTTGGTGATGAGGCTGCTGACGCCGGCAGGCATCCGCACCATAACGCCATCGCTTTTCGGGCCAGCTTCCAGCAGCAAAACCTTGTGCGAAGGGTTCTCGGACAAACGATTCGCCAACACGCACCCGGCACTTCCGGCACCTGCAATCACAAAGTCGAATTCTGCCAATGTCATTTCAAAATCCATATTTTCCGGGCCTATTTCAGGACAACGACGTGAAAGATTGCATTAACCACCTGCCCGTTACACTAGTGCCGACTTTGGGTGCCAGCTCAAGGGCTTTGGCGTGTGAAATGTTTTAGGTGTCCGATGGAACAAGATCAATCAAGTTCGACCGAAAGCGAGCGTCGTCGCCAAAAACGTTCCGCCCTGCATTTGCAAGTTCGCTTTTTGCTGCAGGACGGCAGCGAGCACACTGGCGTGGTCACCGATGTTTCCATCGGCGGCATGAACATCGCCTCTGAAGTTCGTCCTGACGAAGGCTCGATCATTATCGCCTATGTCGATGACCTTGGCCGCCTTGAAGGTATTGTCGCACGCGTTGACGAGCACGGCATTGCGATGCGCCTGACTCTGTCAACCTTGCGCCGCGACAAGCTGGAAGAACGCCTTGGCACCGGAAAAAAATCAGCTGACGACCGCCGCTATCAACGCGACGCGGCAGCGGGAGCAACCCGCATTCTCCGGGCCGATGGCCGGGAACTGGCCGCCCGCGTGATCGACTTGTCACTCGGCGGCGTTTCACTTGAATCAGCGGAATGGCCACCCCTGGGCGAGCAGGTCATGGTGGGCAAAATGCGCGGCCGCGTCGTGCGCCATCATGAAACTGGCATAGCAGTAGAATTCACCGAGATCCCGCCCTCACGTGGCAGCTTGGCCGAGCAACTGACAGCCTCCGAACGCGCCGCATAACTAAAACGGCCAGACCGCCATGCCATGCGCGGCGTTGCGCACATCCATGGTCAGGTTCATCGACTGGATGCGTCTGCCGGCGGCCAAATCGTAAACTGAAATTGTGGTTGGCGACGATCCGGCCGCAACCAATGTGTCAGAAAACGGGCACAGGCCGCGCCCAAAGGCCTGGCGGGCCAATTGCGATTCATCAAGATTGAGGTTGAGTAATTCAGCATCGGCATAACGCGGCACCGGAATCGAAACCTGGCGTGCGTCAGCCACGAAACAAACAGCGTCGGATTCCGTATCGTTGTACAAAATGCCGTTGCCAAACGGCCTCGCGTTGTGCGTACCCAGCGGCAGCCTTGCAGCCATGGCGATTTGGTTGGCGCCAATGCGAACCAGCGAGCTCAGTTTTCGGCCAGCAACATATATTCCGCGGCCATCGACGTACACATTGTTAAGGTGAAATCCAATGCCGGCAGTAGGCCCGCCCGCTTGGTTGGGATCAAATGCCCTGGCCCCCAATTGAGCCCCTTGCGGGAAAACAAAGATACCGCCATCGAAAACGCCCGCTGTCAGATCGAAGCGTAAAACACTGTCAAAGCCGGTCGACGTCAAATACAGGTGAGGCCCAAATACGCAAATTTCGTGGCAATGCTTGAGATACGCATTGCGATACGACGCAACGATTTCAAACTCGCGATTAAAAACATAAAGCTCATCGCTGGCGGCCACATAGACCCGGCCGTCATAAATGACAATTCCACGCAAGCCGCGATCCGCTCCGCGCCCCTCGAAATTGATGTCGCAATTGTTCCAGTCAATCACTTGCTCTGAACGCTTGCGCACCAGATCAACCAGATACAGCCCACCATGGCTATCGCCTTGGCGCGATCCCCGCACAACTGAGCTGACCAAAAGTTTCGGGAGTTCAATCACCGCTCAACGTAGTCGAAAATGAAATGCAGGCGGTCTTGGTCGCTGCGATTGCGGACCCCATGCATTTCAAGATTGTTGATCTCGTAGGCGATCCCTTCCTTCAGGTGAAAGTTTTCACCGCCGACCGAGAAATCGACCATGTCGTTGGTGATCAGAGGCACATGGATCCGGTGACCGACGGCAAATGACGGGTCGGTATCAATGTGGGGTACAATTTTGCCACCGGCTACAAGGTTTGCAATCATGGCGCGAATGACAACCCCATTTTTGGGGTAGTGTCGGCGCACGATGCCTTCGACCATGGGCTGCGCATATTGCGCGAAGTCATCCCAGCCCTTGCGCTTTGAGACCTTGATGCTGGGCCAAACTTTCAGATCGATAAATAGCAGAATGATCGAGCGCGTATCGTAGTGGATGTCACTGAACACTTCCTGGCGCAGCGTGTCTTCGGCCCACGCTTCCGGCCTGATGTTGCTTGCCGCGCCTTTCAGCGGCAGGTAATCGACCGGACCCAGTGTGCGCACTTTTCCATCTATTTTCATCTGGCCACCCTAACTTTATCCATCGCTGAATTCTACCGCCCTTTCCATTGTGGTGGCCGTTTTTGCGCGAAGGCCATGGGACCTTCGATCAGGTCTGCGCTGGTAAACATGGCGCGGATGCCCTCATAGGTCCGTTGATTTTCGGTGGCCGCCTTCAGGTGCGGTTCCATCAAGCCACGATAAACGGCTTCTTTTGAAGCCCGCACCGACATGGGGGAGCATTCCAGAATCTGCGCGGCAATTTTCTTGGCGGCATTCACGGCCTCGCCGGGTTTACTAATTTCGTTGACAAAACCCAGTGTAAGGCCTTCAGCCGCGCTCACGCGGCGCCCGGTCAAAATCATGCCTAACGCGCGCTTGGTTCCGATCTCGCGCGGCAAGCGATGAAGACCGCCCGCCAGTGCGGCCAGTCCCACGCGTGGTTCCGGCAAAGCAAAAATCGCGGTTTCCGCAGCAACGATGATGTCGCAAGCCAGAGCAATCTCAAAACCGCCACCCATCGCCAGACCGTTCACCGCAGCGATCACCGGTTTATTCAAATCGTAGCGTGCGGTCAGACCTGCAAAGCCGCTGGGCGGTATAGTGACGGGATTGCCGGCAGCTTGATATTTCAGATCGTTGCCCGCGCTAAAGGCCCTGTCTCCCGCGCCTGTAATAATTGCGACCCATTGCTCGGGATCGGACGCGAAATCGTCGAATATCTTTGCCAGTTCGAAATTCGCAGGTGGGTGCAGCGAATTCATCACTTCGGGCCGGTTCATGGTCACGATCGTGAGTTTACCTTCACGTTCGACTTTGCAGAATTCAGTGTTCGACATGGCTTCGTCCTGTCTCGGAATGGGATGGCATAGTTGATGCTTTACCTAATGCTAACCTGCCTGGCACGCGGATTCATCAATCGCCGGGCATGATTGAGGGGAAAGAGGTCATGTCACTCTCACTTGGCGATACCAGCGCGGAGTTGAATGACACCTGGCGCATCAATGTCGGCGGCCGGGTTTACGGTCCCTATTCGGGCCACCAAATCAAATCCTTCGCCGGTGAGGGCCGCGTGGCGCCTCACTCCATCGTTCAGGCTGGCGACGCAGGTCCCTGGATCACAGCCATTGATGATCCGGTCCTTGCGCAGCTCTTTGTGCAGGTACAGCCGTGCCTGCCCCCTCAAAATGAAAAAAATCTCACAGCCACACCTGGCGTGGTGCGGGAAAAAACACCACGGCCACGGGCTGGAAAATCGAACTTTGTCATTGTCACCGAATTGCGAGGTCTGGGATCAAATGGGCTGCATACGGCAATGGCAAAGCTTGGCGAGCTCTACCGGCTCACGCCAACAGTTTGGCTTCTTCGCTCCAGTAGTTCACCCGGCACAATTCGCAACGAGCTTGTTCCTCACATCGCCCGGACTGACCGCCTGTTTGTGGTCGATGCTGACCAAGGCCGCTCGGCATGGTTCAATTTGGGGCCGGAAGCCGATGCCCAAGTCCGCAAACTATGGCACCCCGGGTCAGAAAAG
>VFKO01000094.1 GCA_009885515.1 Rhodobiaceae bacterium
GAAAAATTGATGGTATTCTATGAGCGCGCCAGCGGTTCGCGGATGCATGCGGCCTATGTGCGGCCGGGTGGCGTGCATCAGGACTTGCCGCAAGCGTTGCTCGACGACATTTACAAATGGTGCGAACAGTTCCCGCGCGTCATCGACGACATCGAAACCTTGCTGACTGACAATCGCATCTTCAAGCAGCGCAATGTAGATATCGGCGTCGTCAAAGCGCAGGATGCGATTGATTGGGGTTTTTCCGGGGTTATGGTGCGCGGCTCTGGCATGGCGTGGGATTTGAGGCGCGCGCAGCCTTATGAGTGTTATTCCGATCTTTCGTTTGACATTCCCGTTGGGAAAAACGGGGACTGTTACGACCGTTACCTCTGCCGCATAGAAGAAATGCGCGAGTCGGTGAAGATTATGAAGCAGTGCATTGAACGAATGCCAAAAGGCGCCGTGCACGAGAGTTCAGGCAAAGTCGTTCCGCCCAAGCGTGCCGACATGAAACAATCCATGGAAGCGCTCATTCATCATTTTAAGCTCTATACTGAGGGATACCACGTGCCGGCCGGTGAGGTGTATGCGGCCGTTGAAGCACCGAAGGGTGAGTTTGGCGTGTATCTGATCAGCGACGGTTCAAACAAGCCCTATCGCTGCAAGATCCGCTCGCCGGGGTTCGCTCATCTGCAAGCGATGGATTTCCTTTGCAAAGGTCACATGATTGCAGACGTTTCGGCGATCTTGGGCTCGTTGGACATCGTATTCGGGGAGGTCGACCGTTGAGCCTGCGTCGCCTTGCGCCAGATCAGCCTGCCAGTTTTGAATTCACGCCTGACAATCAGGCGTGGGCACACAAGCAGGTGAAAAAGTATCCTGAGGGCAAGCAAGCCTCAGCCGTCGTGCCGCTGTTGTGGCGCGCACAAGAACAGAATGGCGGACATGTCACAGAACCGATGATGCGCGTGATCGGCGGGATGTTGGGTATGTCGCCTATCCGGGTGCTCGAGATCGCGACGTTCTACACGATGTTCAACCTCAAGCCGGTTGGCAAGCACTTGATCCAGGTGTGTACGACCACGCCGTGCTGGCTGCGCGGGTCGGAAGCGGTTGTAGCCGCGTGCAAGAAACACATTCATACGCACGCCGGAACCGTTTCGGATGACGGAAAACTGTCGTGGATGGAGGTTGAGTGCATGGGCGCTTGCGTGAATGCACCGGCGGTTCAGATCGGCGACGATTTCTATGAGGATCTTGATGGCGCGCGCATGGAAGGGATGATCAACGATCTGCGTGCTGGCCGTCCGGTGAAGCCTGGTTCGCAGATTGGACGGCAGAATTCGGCACCCGAGGGTGGGCCGATGACGTTATTGGATTTGAAGTCATGAGTGGTGTTTCATATGCTCGCCGATAAGGACCGCATCTTTACAAACTTGTACGGTGCGCATGACTGGCGGCTGGCTGGTGCGCGCAAGCGTGGCAATTGGGATGGGACCAAGGCGCTGATCGAGAAGGGTCGCGACTGGATCATCAGTGAGATGAAGAACTCCGGTCTGCGCGGGCGTGGCGGTGCGGGCTTTCCGACGGGTCTCAAGTGGTCGTTCATGCCGAAGGTTTCAGACGGACGCCCGTCCTACCTGGTGGTCAATGCGGACGAGTCCGAGCCCGGCACGTGCAAAGACAGGGACATCATGCGGCACGATCCGCATACGTTGCTCGAGGGCTGCCTTCTCGCATCGTTCGCGATGGGCGCGCATGCGTGTTACATCTATGTGCGCGGGGAGTTCCGGCGTGAGTATCAGCGCCTGGATGCGGCCATTCAGGAGTGCTACGACGCGGGGCTGTTTGGGAAGAATGCTGCCGGGTCTGGGTGGGACTTCGATTGTTATGTGCATCACGGCGCTGGCGCCTATATTTGCGGCGAAGAAACGGCGCTGCTTGAAAGCCTTGAAGGCAAAAAGGGTATGCCACGGTTGAAGCCGCCGTTCCCGGCCAATGTCGGGCTCTATGGTTGCCCGACGACGGTCAACAATGTCGAGTCGATTGCGGTTGCGCCTGAAATTCTGAGACGCGGGGCTGCATGGTTCTCGGCACTTGGACGTCCCAACAATACAGGCACCAAGGTTTTTTGCATTTCAGGACACGTGAACAAACCGTGTAACGTTGAAGAAGAAATGGGTATTGGGCTGCGCGAATTGATCGAACGTCATGCGGGCGGGGTGCGCGGCGGTTGGGATAATTTGCTTGCGATTATTCCGGGCGGCTCATCGGTGCCGCTGTTGCCCAAGGTCACTTGCGACACAGTGCTGATGGATTTCGACAGTTTGCGCGACGTGAAGTCGGGCTTGGGAACGGCTGCGGTGATCGTGATGGATCGATCCTGCGACGTTGTTAAGGCAATCGCGCGCCTGGCGCGGTTCTATAAGCACGAATCCTGCGGCCAGTGCACGCCTTGCCGTGAGGGTACGGGCTGGATGTGGCGGGTGATGGAGCGCTTGGTGACGGGCGACGCCGAGCCAAAGGAAATCGATTTGTTGCTGGAAGTCACCTACCAGGTCGAAGGGCACACGATCTGCGCGCTTGGCGATGCGGCGGCATGGCCCATCCAGGGATTGTTGCGCCACTTCAGGCCAGAGGTAGAGCGGCGCATCAACGCCAAACGCGCGGGTAGGTCAGCCGCGCTCGTAGCGGCGGAGTGAGGGCATGACCAAACTCATCATCGATGGACAAGAGATTGAGGTTCCGGCGGATTTTACGCTGCTGCAGGCGTGTGAGGCAGCGGGGGCTGAGATTCCACGTTTCTGTTATCATGAACGGCTGTCGATTGCCGGCAATTGCCGCATGTGTCTGGTCGAACTGAAGGGGTCGCCGAAGCCGGTCGCGTCGTGTGCCTGGGGTGTGCGCGATTGCCGGGCGGGTCCAAACGGTGAGCCGCCTGTCATCAATACAGCTTCGCCAATGGTGAAGAAGGCGCGCGAAGGGGTGATGGAGTTCCTGCTCATCAATCACCCGCTGGACTGTCCGATTTGCGACCAGGGTGGCGAGTGCGATTTGCAGGATCAAGCGATGGCGTATGGGCACGCCAACTTCAATCGCTATGATGAGAGCAAGCGGGCCGTGACCGACAAATATATGGGGCCACTGATCAGCACGATCATGACGCGCTGCATCCATTGCACGCGCTGTGTGCGTTTTGTGGCGGAAGTCGCGGGCATCGATGAGATCGGTGCTACCGGCCGCGGTGAAGACATGGAGATCACAACCTATCTTGAAAAGGCCGTGTCTTCGGAGTTGTCGGGGAATGTGATTGATCTGTGTCCGGTCGGCGCGTTGACGTCGAAACCTTACAAGTTCAATGCGAGACCGTGGGAGCTGACCAAAACTGACTCTATCGATGTGATGGACGCGGTGGGTTCTGCAATCCGCGTCGATACGCGCGGGCGCGAAGTCATGCGGTTCCTGCCGCGGCTCAACGAGGAGGTCAACGAGGAGTGGATATCAGACAAGACACGCTTTGTCTGGGATGGGTTGCGGCGTCAGCGGCTGGACACACCCTTTATTCGCAAAGGCGGAAAGTTGCAGCCGACGAGCTGGCATGAAGCGTTTGGCGTGATTGCGGATCGCTTTCGTACGGTGCGGCCGGAGCGGATGGCAGCCCTTGTTGGTGATTTGGTCAGCACCGAAGCGGTCAAGGCGCTCAAGGATCTGATGGTGTCGCTTGGGGTGGCAAATCTTGATTGCCGCCAGGATGGTGCGAAGCTTGGACATGGCCCACGGCAAGGCTATTTGTTCAATACGACAATCGCGGGGATCGAGAATGCGGATGCGTTGCTGCTGGTGGGAAGCAATCCGCGCTGGGAAGCACCGATCATCAATGCACGGATTCGCAAAGCGTGGCTGCGCAATGATCTGAAGATCATGCGTATGGGGCCATTGGTTGACTTGACGTACCGGGTGACCGAACTTGAGAACAATCCTTCAGACCTGGTTGATATTGCGGCGGGTAAACACAGCGCCTTTGAGGTGTTGAGGAACGCCAAGCATCCGATGCTTATTCTTGGCCAAGGGGCGCTGACGCGGCCTGATGGTGCCGCGATTCTGGCCGCATGCGCGCAGATCGCGCGCAACACCGGTGTGATTGGGCCCGCAGGGGATGGTGGCTGGAACGGCTTTAACGTTTTGCACACGGCAGCCGCGCGTGTGGGTGCGCTTGACGTCGGTTTCGTACCACACAAAGGCGGTAAGGACACTGTCGCTATTTTGGACGCGGCTTCACGCGGCGAGATGGATTTCATCTATCTGCTGGGCGCCGATGAGATTGATATGAACCGTCTGGGCAAGGCATTTGTCGTCTATCAAGGAACACACGGCGACGCGGGCGCCCATCGCGCTGACCTTATTTTTCCGGGTGCCACTTACACTGAGCAGCACGGAACATATGTTAACACTGAAGGGCGCGTCCAGCTTTCAAAGCGTGCGAACTTTCCGCCGGGCGAGGCGCGTGAAGACTGGACCATTCTGCGGGCGCTGTCGGATGTCGTTGGCAAGAAATTGCCCTATGACGATCTTAATACGTTGCGGCAGGCGATGCTCAACGATGCACCGTCCTGGACGGCGCTTGATCGCGCACCAAC
>VFKO01000266.1 GCA_009885515.1 Rhodobiaceae bacterium
GCACATGCGCGCGCGCAACCTCGCCTGTAATCCATTGGCTTTTCCCGCTCGGCAGCGCAATTTTTCCGTCAAGTGTGGTTGCCAGTTTGAGCGTCACCAGCGGGCGCCCAATTTGCAGCCGCGAAAAGAACCCCTCGTTGAGCGTTTTGGCCTGTGCTTGCAAAACGCCGGTGCGAACCTCGAGTCCGGCCGCCACCAGCATCGCGTGCCCTTTGCCCGAAACACGCGGATCAGGGTCTTCCACCGCACTGACAACGCGCGACACCTCTGCATCGATCAGTGCTTGCGCGCACGGCCCCGTTTGCCCGTGATGGGCGCAAGGCTCAAGTGATACATAGGCGCTCGCGCCTCGTGCCAGCCCACCAGCGCGCGCCAGTGCTTGCGTCTCGCCATGCGGGCGGCCCCCTTCTTGCGTCCAACCACGGCCCACGATGTGGCCAGCCGCGTCCACAATCACACAACCAACTGCGGGATTGGGCCACACTCGGCCCAAGCCGCGCTGCGCCAGCCGCAACGCCAGCGCCATGAACCGTTCGTCTTGTGCAGGCGAAGAACGCGTAGCCTAACCGCCCTTGTTTTCTGGTTCGTGCAATTGACCCAGGATGTGTTCGAAATCTTTCGCTTCACGGAAATTCTTATAGACCGACGCAAAGCGCACATAGGCCACCGCATCGAGATTACCCAGACCCTGCATCACAAGCTCACCGATTGTCGACGACGGAATTTCCGTCTCACCCGAACTTTCAAGCCGGCGCACAATACCGTTGACCATGCGTTCAATGCGCTCAGGCTCGACCGGACGCTTGCGAATAGCGTGTTGAATGGATCGCATCAACTTGTCACGATCAAAAGGCGCGCGCCGTCCGCTTTTCTTGATGACAACCAGATCGCGCAACTGCACGCGCTCAAACGTCGTGAAGCGGGCGCCGCATGCCGGACAAACACGCCGTCTTCGAATGGCAGAATTGTCGTCAGTTGGACGGCTGTCCTTAACTTGACTATCGTCGTGCTGACAAAACGGGCATCTCATCGCATTTAGCCCCTTCGTATATCCTACCCGGTCTAGTATCCGGCACCGTACTTACCCACGACACGACACAAGCATTTGCGAGACCTTCGATCAATCCCGCTAGTGCTATTAGCGTCAAAATCGTTTCCCAAATGGTTAACAACTACGGCCCAGGCAAGGAGCTTTCTCGCTGAAAACCTTGCGAACAGGCAGCAACCGGACGAACATCGTCCTATTCGGCGCGATTTTTGTTGATCACATAGTCCAGTTTGGAGCGCGCCAGCCGCTCGATATCGACGCGCATCGCTGAGGACGGCGAGATAAAACTGACTTCTGTCCCCGTATCCTCATCAATCGCCGTTACCTTCTGGGACGAGCCAATCCGCGTTAACTCAAGGATGATGCGCCGCTCATACTCCGGCACGTCAGGCTGCACGTTTGATGTTGAGCTGCGACCATGCATCGTCGAGTGCCACGATAAGCGCTTTCATTTTGTCGTCGTTATGGAACGGCGATGGCGTCAGCCGCAGCCGCTCCGTTCCGCGCGGCACGGTTGGATAGTTGATCGGCTGTACATATATCGCATGCTCGCGCAGCAAATAATCGCACACCTCTTTGCAACCAACCGGATCACCCACCAGTATCGGCACAATGTGACTGGTCGAAGGCATCACCGGCAAACCCGCCTCACGCAGCAAGACTTTCAAAGCCGCAGCCCGTTCCTGATGGAGCGTACGTTCACTCTGACTGCTCTTGAGATGCCGCACGCTGGCCAGTGCGCCCGCGGCCAGCACGGGCGGAATGGAGGTCGTGAAGATAAACCCGGGAGCGAATGAGCGCACAACATCGATGAAGCACGACGAAGCTGCGATATAGCCGCCCATCACGCCAAACGCTTTGGCCAGCGTGCCGTTGATCACATCGACCTGGCGCATCACGCCGTCGCGTTCGGCGACACCTGCACCGCGTGGCCCATACAGCCCCACCGCATGCACTTCGTCGAGATAAGTCATCGCGCCAAAACGCTTGGCCAGCGCACAGATCGCCCCGATCGGCGCCATATCGCCATCCATCGAATAGACCGACTCAAAGGCGATCACTTTGGCGGCCAGCGGATCAGCCGCCGACAGCAGCTCTTCCAGATGCGCCAGATCATTATGCCGCCAAACCTGGCGCTTCGCCTTGCTGTGACGCATCCCCTCAATCATCGAGGCGTGGTTCAGAGCATCGGAAAAAAAGATACATCCCGGCAGAATATTACCCAACGTCGCCAGCGCCGCGTCATTGGCAATATAGCCCGATGTAAACAACAGCGCCGCTTCCTTGCCGTGCAAATCCGCCAGCTCGCGCTCCAGCTCGACGTGATAGTGTGTGGTGCCTGATATATTGCGCGTGCCGCCCGAACCCGCCCCCGCCTCATCGATGGCGGCATGCATGGCCTCCAGCACCACCGCGCTCTGCCCCATCCCCAGATAGTCGTTGGAGCACCAAACCGTAATCGGCCGCTGGCCTTGCGTGGTGTGGTGTACAGCCTCTGGAAACGCGCCGCGCCGGCGCACAATATCGGCAAAAACCCGATAGCGCCCTTCGCGCTTGACCAGACTAAGCGCTTGATTGAATTGGCTTTCGTAATCCATCCCAGAGGCCCGAAGTGTCACGAGGTCATCGACCGCACCGAACCGGTAGTAAAGCGCCCCGCGCCCCAAGATGCCAGTGCGTTTTGTCGCAGGAATTGAGCTCAACTAGGGCACGCGAGGCGAACAGGACACAGGACGGTGTATTAGAACAGTGTTCACGGCGTCCTGTCCTGGGGGTTAAGCTTTTGCCGGCGAACGATTTTTCGCAACCTGACAGGCCGAAAACTGAACAACCGATTTTTCGCCATTTCTGTGAATTCGCGAGCATTGAGTGTTCACGGGGAGAGCAAGCGCAGGAGCATGCCCGCGATCATTCTTCGCGCAGGCTCACGAGCGCCGGTGGCGCGTAACCATATTCACGATGGCAAGCGGCGGTATGCGAAAAAAATAGCTTGCGCGCGCTGATGGAACGTATATAGAACTCTACGCAAGGTGTCAAGGGCGCGGCGCAGCCACTTCCCCGCAAGCGGAGGAAGACACCAGATTTTCTGTCTGCCCCCGCACTTGCGGGGGAAGTGGCTGCGCCCTCCGACGCCCCTTGGCGAAGGAGGGCTGCAGACGATGGGGGGGCTTTGGTGCGTATGGCAAATTCGGTGGTAATGGTGTCTGACCCCGTTTGCTATGCCATCAGCTGGCGACCGAGGCCGTCTCCAACGCCGCCTGGCAATATGTCCCCGCAGTGTTCGAGACGACGAACTACTCCCCCGCCAACAACCTCAACCAATATGTCTCTGTAACGCAAGGTGCGGCGCCCACGGTGACGCTTGCATACGACGCCAACGGCAACCTCACCTCCGACGGCGTCTGGGCGCTCGCCTACGACGCGCAGAACATGCTGCGCACCGCCACCAAGGCAGGAGCGACCAACACCTACGCCTACGACCCGCTCGGCCGCCGTCAGGCGAAAACCGTCGACGGTGTCACCACATCTTTCCTGAGCGACGGCGACGAGGAGATCGCCGAATACACCGGCTCAGGCACCCTGCTGCGCCGCTATGTCCCCGGCCCGGGCACCGACCAGCCCATCGCCATGGTGCAAGCGGGCGGCGCGCGCAGCTACTTCCACGCCAACCGCCAAGGCTCGACAGTCGCGATGTCCAACGATTCCGGCACCATGAACGAAGGCCCCTACACCTACGACGCCTACGGCCAAGGCGCCCCCGGCACCGGCGTGCCGTTCAAGTACACCGGGCGCAGACTGGATACCGAGACGGGCTTTTACTACTACCGCGCCAGATATTACAGTGCGAGCTTGGGGCGGTTCCTCCAAACCGATCCCGTCGGCTTCGACGATCAGATGAACCTCTATGCCTACGTCGGAAATGATCCCGTCAATTTTATTGACCCCGAGGGAGAGCAGAGTCGACGGGGTTCGAGCAGGCGTACTCCCGCCCAACAACACCGTTACGACTTGTGGGGTCACTATGCACAAAGGTATAGTCGTGCGGTCGGTCGTGGTCCTAAGTGACACACTCTTCGTTCCGGCGATCTGAACTGGACGCCTACACAACGAGACCTGAATCGATTCGAGCGCGAGGTACAACGAGTCGAGGGAATCCGCAAAGAGATAAACCGCCTTGAGCGAGAGGCTAGCAATTATGACAAGCAAGCTGAACGACACCAACGAGATGCAGATAACATGCGCCGAGATCCTACTGTTAGACCAGGAATGGAAGGACGGAGCCCCCAAGAAATTCAAAGCCAACAGGAGGCCCGAATTCAGAAACAGGAACGCGACGCTGCTATGTTCCGGGATCGCGCGGCGGCGAGCCGTCGACAGGCGAAGGAGTTAGAGTATGAGTTTTAAGCGCGAGGACGCCAGCGTGATTTGGTGTTCTTCGAACGAACTCAGTCAAAGGTTGTTTGACGGTGGGACGTTCGCGTGCTGGCTCCATATCTGCAAGAAAGAATGGCCCGAATTTGAAGATGTCATCCGGCATTTGGTCGCAAGCGGTTGCTCCCTGATTTATACGTCCGGCAATGAACCTAAGCTCTGGCACGACAAAGCCGATGACATTCTCATTGAACTTAAAAGGGAAGACGTTTTGACAGCTTGGAGTGATGATATCGACGGTGTTCCTGAATACGCCGAAGAATTTTGGAATATAACCCGGCGGTACTCGCCGAATCGGTTGTTTGGAGTTGTCGATGATTCACAGTTGGAAGAGTATCGTTTGGCGGCAGAAATCTTATCAGCTTTTGGTCGACAGTCGTCCTGATAAGTAACTAGAAAAGCTTAAATACGGTGACATAATTCGTATTTCCGGAAGTTCCGGAGTCAGGGTTGACTTGACCATTACAAGCGGAGGCCGGTCGCAGATTGGCGGCTCGAAAACGTGCAAGACAAATGCCTGGCTTGATTTCATTCTCGCACCAATGGCCGCGACACTTTCCTCTCTAGCCCACCAACCGCTCGGACCTTCGCGCCCCGCCGCGAATCCCGAGCGGACGCCCCGGCGCTCGGCGACAGCCCGAGTGTCTCCTAAACCTTCATACCATTCCCGCGTTCCGCCTTCGCCGAGGCTACGGAATACCGCGGTGTGTTATGGTGTCCCTATTGGTCGCTTGTGACGCTCCGCCGCCGCAAAGAGCGGGCGGGACGCCCGCGCTCCCAGGCTTTAATGCGCTGCGGCGAAGGCTCCGGGCACCGCGGTTTTGCTGGTAAGTTCTCTTGCCGAGCCCGCAATTTTACCTTACCCATGCTCCACCATTGAGAATGCAACCCAACTGTGGACTCAATCCCCCGATGAAGGCGATCCATTTCATATCCGGCACCCCGCGCTCCGGCTCGACGCTTCTGTCGGCCATCTTGCGGCAAAACCCGGCATTCTATGCCAATATGTCGAGCCCCCTGCTCGCCATGCTTAACGGCGTCTACAATGCCATGGGCGCGCAACAGGAATGGGCGCCGTTGATCTCCGACGTGCAACGCGCCGATTCAATGCGGGCGCTGTTCGAGGGCTACTACCGAAGCTCAGGCCCGGACAAAGTCATCTTCGACACCAACCGCGGCTGGTGCGCCAAACTACCGACGCTGGCCTCGTTGTTTCCCAACGCCCGCGTCATCGCCTGCGTGCGCGAGTTCGCCTGGGTGATCGACTCGTTCGAGCGCCTCTACGTGCAAAATCCGTTACTGATGTCCAAGATGTACACGCTGACCAACGGCAACTCCGTCTATGCGCGCGCCGACACGCTGGGCGGGCTTCAGGGCACAGTGGGCTTCCCCTCCCACGCCGTGCGCGAAGCCGTGTTCGGCCCGCAGTCAACCAAGCTGATCCTGGTCGATTACGAAGCCCTGGCGCGTGAACCCGGCCACACGATGGACCACATCTATCGCACGCTGGAGCTCCCCCCCTTCAAGCACGACTTCGCCAACGTCGACTTCGACGCGGGCGACGAATTCGACGTCCAGCTCGGCATTCCAGGACTGCACAAGGTCCGCCGCAAGGTCGAATTCATAGAGCGCAAATCCATCCTCCCACCCGACATCTTCGAACGCTTCCGCGGCGGCGACTACTGGCGCGACGCAAGCTTCGCCAAACTAGGCATCTCGTCCTGCACCGTGACGAAGACCTAACCGGGGAGCGCCGGCATCCTGCCGGCACTTTATCACTGTATCAAAGCCGTAATGAGCGGCTTGGGTGCCCGCAGTCCCAGGATTTCTCCCGCACCGAAGGAATTTGTGCGGCAGTCGCACGACGTGATAAGGTTCAATCATGAAAGCAAAAGCGCGCGCCAAACCAGTTGTTCCGGTCCCCGACCTCACGGATAAAGAGGTCGATTCTTGGGTTCGCAAGAACAAGGTTGCGATCAATTGCGACCTCGCGGTGGCGCGGAAGAGCCTGCGCGCGGGCCAAGGACGCACTTGGGATTTCGCCAAATTCGTGGCGCGTGCGCAGAAGCGGTCGACAGCCAAGAAGAAGTAATGCATGGCCAAGGTGCTGCTTTCACGGCAGGCGGCAACCGATCTCGGTGAGATCTGGGACTACCTGGCCGAGCGCAATCCGCTCCGTTAAGCGCCGGCTAGCCCCTGCAAAACGCCGCAATGTCCCGGGCGGTGTCGTAACTGATGTCGGGGCAGGCGATCGCGAACAGCTCCACCCCGTGCGTGGTGCCC
>VFKO01000026.1 GCA_009885515.1 Rhodobiaceae bacterium
CTTCCTTGTACTGCACGGTTTTGTCGGCGCGGATATAGATGCGCCGGTTGTAATCCTTATTCGCCGCCGCAGTCAGTCGCGCCGGGAAGTCATTAAACGAGACTTGGTTGTCGCCGATGTAGACTTTGCCGCTAACCTGCAAAGACACATAAATTGGGCCTTTCACTTTCGCGGGCTTTGACAGGGAAGGCGGCAATTCGACTTTGACATTCACGCTGGCCAGCGGGGCTGCAACCATGAAGATAATCAGCAGCACCAGCATGACATCCACAAAGGGTGTCACATTGATCTGGCTATTATCGTCGTATCTCTTGCCGCGTCTGCCAGCCATGATTTTTAGGCCTCAAATTCGCGAGCAACCCGAACCAGTATTTCGCTGCTGAAATTGTCCATGCGTGTTTGATAGGCACCGATGCGCCGCGCAAACATGTTGTAGAAAATAACAGCAGGCACAGCCGCAAACAAACCAATTCCCGTCGCAAACAGAGCTTCGGCAATACCCGGCGCGACGACCGCGAGGTTTGTGGTCTGGGTCTGGGCGATACCAATGAACGAGTTCATGATACCCCAAACCGTACCGAACAAACCGACGAAGGCGGCAATCGAACCAACCGTCGCAAAGATGCCCATGCCGGCGGAAAGTTCTTCTCCCACTTCGGCTTGAACAATACCCATTCTCTGCGAAACGCGTCCGGAGACGCCGCCTTTCTTTCCGGTGGCAATCTCGTCGCCCGCCGCAATCAACATGCGCCCAAATGGATTGTCACGAAAAGCCTTGGCGTTCTTTGCCGCATCGGCAACCGAGCTGGCGCTGCGGAAAACCTGAAGTACGCGATTTGTACGCCCAGTGAGACCCGAAAAGAACGTCAATTTGGAAATCATCAGCGCCCAGGTAACGACCGACCACAGCAACAACAAAGTCATCACCGCCTGAACGACGATCGATGCCTTGAGGAACATCGTGATGGGAGTGATATCTTCCGGCTTGGCTTCCTCGACCGGAGGTACCGGTGCGGGCGCTGGAGCAGGCTCAGCAACAGGTGCAACGGGCAAACCATCCGGCCCAATGACCGGTGGTGCGGGCTCAGCCGCAGGATCGGTGGCTGGCGCCCCCGGTTGAACCGGTGCCGCCGCAGGAGCTGCCGCGCCACCAGGCGCTGGAGGCTGAGCCGGTTGCGCCCAGCTTGCCGTTGCCATCAAGGCCACACCAAACATCAGACCCGCTGCCGCGGTCACACGCGCCATAGTCATCCCGCTACCCTTGTTGACTGTTACACGTTTCATACCAAATGCCTTCCCGTAACATGTCCGGAAACCGGACTAAACTTTTGAGCCTGATCAAACAAAGCGAGCCCTCATTCACACTCAAGAGCCACCACGCCCACAATACACGAACAACCGCCTGCTCTGAACCTGGTGCGTGGTTTATGATGAATGTACCGCAGTTCCTGCCCGTAGAACTGTGTCTAGACACAACTCCAAGACTGGCCGCGAGTTCCCCCGTTGATCCCCAACAACATAATAACATGCGCCCAGCTCGTCCAAGCGCCCCCAACCACAATTCTATCCCAGAGAACGTCAACACAATCAAACGGAAAAATATCGCCCCACTATGCTTTATGCGCGATATTCAATTGCGAAACAGTCGTTTGATGCGTGATCGCTTGGATTCCAATCCTAAGTCTCTTCGGTGTCACAGGTTGATCACCATTCCGTCGAAGGCAGGCTCCACACAATCAGGAAGCGATTTGCCAAGTGCCTGGTAGTCCAAATCGATGTGCAAGTTAGTTAAAATCGCACGTTTTGGCTTCACCCTGTCGATCCACGACAGGGTTTTTTCAACATGGGCATGCGTTGGGTGGGGCTTGTATCGCAACGCATCAACAATCCAGCATTCCACACCCGCCAAAGTGTCGAAGGCATGCTCGTCCAAATTTACAACATCGGCGGAATAAGCGACGGGCCCAAATCGAAACCCCTGGCTGATCATGGTGCC
>VFKO01000173.1 GCA_009885515.1 Rhodobiaceae bacterium
ACCCAAGCGGCATCACCACGGAACTTGTCAACTCCAAGCAAGTGACCGTAAAAATCGACGAGAATGACGGCGAACAAACGACGCTTTTGTCGGTACTCATCAACTGGTTTCCGATGTTGTTGCTGGTCGCTGTTTGGATCTTCTTCATGCGCCAGATGCAATCCGGCAGTGGCCGGGCGATGGGCTTCGGTAAAAGTCGCGCCAAGTTGCTGACCGAGCGCCATGGCCGCGTGACCTTCGAAGATGTCGCGGGCATCGACGAGGCAAAAGAAGACTTGCAGGAAATTGTCGAGTTCCTCCGAGACCCGCAAAAATTTCAACGCCTGGGTGGCAAGATCCCGAAGGGCGCGTTGCTGATCGGTCCTCCCGGCACCGGTAAAACACTACTGGCGCGCGCCATCGCCGGCGAAGCCAACGTGCCGTTCTTCACGATTTCGGGCTCCGACTTTGTCGAAATGTTCGTCGGTGTCGGCGCCAGCCGCGTCCGCGATATGTTCGAGCAAGCAAAAAAGAACGCGCCCTGCATCATCTTCATCGACGAAATCGACGCTGTCGGCCGCCATCGTGGTGCCGGCCTCGGCGGTGGCAACGACGAACGCGAGCAAACGCTGAACCAGTTGCTGGTTGAAATGGACGGCTTCGAAACCAACGAAGGCGTGATCCTGATCGCCGCCACCAACCGCCCGGATGTCCTTGATCCGGCACTTTTGCGCCCAGGCCGGTTCGACCGCCAGATCCATGTACCAAATCCAGATATATTGGGCCGCGAGAAGATTCTCAAAGTGCACATGAAGAAAGTACCGCTTGCACCTGACGTGAATCCAAACGTGATCGCGCGTGGAACGCCGGGCTTCTCAGGCGCCGACCTTGCAAATCTTGTCAATGAGGCGGCCCTTCTTGCTGCGCGCCGGAACAAGCGCATGGTCACCCAGCGTGAATTCGAAGAAGCCAAGGACAAGGTGATGATGGGGGCCGAGCGCAAGTCCATGGTCATCACCGAAGACGAAAAGCGTAAAACCGCCTACCATGAAGCTGGACACGCGCTTGTCGCCATCCATTGTCCCGCCTCTGATCCAATTCACAAGGCCACAATCATTCCCCGCGGGCGCGCCCTGGGGATGGTGATGCGCCTGCCCGAGCGTGACAGCTATTCCTACGCCCGAGACAAAATGTATGCGAATTTGGCCGTTTCTATGGGCGGGCGTGTCGCTGAAGAAATCATCCTAGGGTACGATAAAGTCACGTCCGGCGCTTCGGGTGACATCCAGATGGCAACGGGTCTGGCGCGCGCCATGGTCACCAAATGGGGTATGAGCGAGAAACTTGGCCCCCTGCTGTATGCGCAGAATGAGGATGAGGTTTTTCTGGGCCATTCCGTGACCCGCACCCAAAATGTCTCGGAAGCAACCGCGCAAATTATCGACGAAGAGACCAAAAGGCTGGTCAATGAAGCCTATGAAAAAGCGCGCTCGATTCTGACGGACCGCATTGACGATTTGCACACAATTGCCAAAGCACTTCTCGAGTTGGAAACGCTGTCCGGTGACGACATTGCACGACTGATGCGCGGTGAAAAAATTGTCCGTGAAATCCTACCCGAAGAACCTCTGTCACCCACGCCGCCACCGTCGTCCGTGCCGTCAGCGGGCCGCCCACGCGGTCCGGATCCGGGGTTGAACCCCGAGCCACAGCCCAGCGCCTAGACAATAGAAATTGACGATGCCTCCACGCATTTTCGGCATCGTCAATATCACTGCAGATTCATTTTCGGACGGCGGAAACTATCTGGCGCCCGAATCAGCGATATCACACGCTCGCAAGCTTCTTGCTGATGGCGCCGATGTCCTTGACCTTGGCGCGGCCGCATCCAATCCCGACGCGCAAACTGTTCCCTGGGCCGAAGAGATCAAGCGCCTGTCACCCGTGGTCGAAGCAATCACTGATCGCACCAAGCTGTCGATTGACACATTTTCAATTTCAACCCAACGCTGGGCACTCACCCAAGGTGTTGGCTGGCTCAACGACATCCAGGGCTTTCCCGATCCATCACTCTACGGTGAGCTGGCAGCTTCCAAGGCGCGCCTCGTCGTCATGCACAATGTAGCAGTGCGTGGCCGCGCCGGGCGGATTGCGACGGACCCAGACACGATCTTTGGCCGGCTGTTTCATTTTTTCGATGATCGCCTGAACGCACTCGAAGCCGCAGGGATCAAGCGTGATCGTTTGGTGATTGATCCTGGAATGGGATTCTTCCTGGGCACCAACCCCGAGGTTTCACTGACTGTTCTGCGGGGCATCGCCAAGCTCAAACATCGCTACAGCCTGCCGGTCCTGATCTCGGTAAGCCGAAAGTCTTTTGTTCGAAAACTCGCCAACGTCGAAACCGGCGGGTCAGGTCCTGCAACTCTGGCTGCCGAGCTTTTCGCCGCCTCCCAAGGCGCCGATTTCATTCGAACGCACGATGTTACGGCTTTGAAACATGCACTGGCCGTTTGGCGGGCGCTTCAGGCTTAACAAGGCTTAAATACAGCCGGCTTCGATTTCGCCATTCTTCAGCAAGTTGTGCTAATTTCCCGCTCAAACCACAAAGCCAAAGTCATTGGTTGGGGCAAAGTATGAGTCGAAAATATTTCGGAACCGACGGCATTCGCGGCAAGGCGAACTCAGCGCCGATGACGGCAGAGACTGCACTGCGTGTGGGCATGGCAGCCGGCCGTTACTTCACCCGTGGTGATCATCGCCACCGCGTGGTGATCGGCAAAGACACACGCCTGTCGGGCTACATGATCGAAACCGCCCTCGTGGCGGGCTTCACCTCAGTCGGCATGGACGTCTTCCAGTTCGGCCCATTGCCGACCCCGGCGGTTGCCATGCTCACGCGTTCATTGCGTGCCGATTTGGGTGTGATGATTTCAGCCTCGCACAACCTCTACGAAGACAACGGCATCAAACTCTTCGGCCCTGACGGCTACAAACTCTCCGACCAGGTCGAGACCGAAATCGAAGCGATGATGGACGGTGGGCTGCAGGACGGCCTGGCTGAGCCAAGCAAGCTCGGACGCGCCAAACGCATCGACGACGCACAAGCCCGCTACATCGAATTCGCCAAGCGCACCTTCCCCAAGACTCAAAGCCTGGATGGCCTGCGCATCGTCATCGATTGCGCCCACGGAGCGGCCTATCAGGTGGCCCCGGAAGTCTTGTGGGAACTCGGCGCCGAAGTCATCAAGATGGGTGTTGAGCCCAATGGCTTCAACATCAATCGCGACTGCGGTTCGACCGCACCGGCTGCCATGTGCAACCGCGTCAAGGAATGCCGTGCAGATTTAGGCATCTCGCTTGACGGCGACGCCGACCGCGTCGTCATCGCCGACGAGAAGGGCCACATCATCGACGGCGATCAGATTCTGGCACTGATCGCCCACTCGTGGACGAAAGCAGGAACCTTGAAAGGTGGCGGCGTCGTGGCGACCGTCATGTCAAACCTGGGCCTCGAACGCTATCTCAATGCCATGAATCTTCAACTCGCCCGCACAGCCGTCGGCGACCGCTACGTGGTTGAGCATATGCGTGAGCGCGGCTTCAATGTTGGCGGCGAGCAATCGGGTCATCTGGTCCTCAGCGATTTCTCGACCACTGGCGACGGCTTGATTGCCGCCTTGCAGGTGCTGTCGGTGATTGCCGAGTCCGGCCAACGCATCAGCCAAGCCGCCCATTTGTTTGAGCCCATGCCGCAAATCCTCAAGAACGTCCGCTTCCGTCCCGGCGCGAAACCCCTCGAGTCCCAGGACGTCGCCAGCGCTATTCAGGCCGGCGAAGCCCGCCTGGGCAAATCCGGCCGCCTGCTCATCCGCAAATCCGGCACCGAACC
>VFKO01000129.1 GCA_009885515.1 Rhodobiaceae bacterium
ATCCAGCGCCGCCCGCCATCACCTCCATAACTGGACGACCACACTACCGCCGTCCCATTCAGAAGGGACACCTTGACCAGCACCGCTCCCGCATCGATCTCGCCTTTGCGCGCTACAAATGCAGACGCACCGCACAGCTCCGCTCGCCGGATCAGTGCCTGCACCCAAATCAGCGTCTTCAAGCGTGGTTCGGTCATTGTCCTAACAAATCGTTACTCGCCCAAATAGTACGACTGAGTCCTTCTTGCCACTGGTTGTAGGGACCAACTTGCGATTCTCTGGGGCTACGATTCGGGGCGAGTCGCAGCAAGCGCAGAGGGGCAGTCCGGTGGCAAAGTCAGCTGCAACGCATAATCTATCGCATCAATTCCAATTCCACACCATCCCCATGTCACGCGCCATCATCCTGGGGCTGGCAGCGTCCATGTTGCTGTTGCACCTGGCCTGGCGCTTCGACACGACATTTGCGGGCCTGACCACAACGGGCACCGTTCTTTCCATCAGCTTGTTTGCCATGGAATCCTTCATTGCCCTGGCGCTGATTGTGGGCGCGCTCGCCGAGCTGCTGCCATCAGCACTGGAGGTAGAGCCGCATTCCGTCCCCGAGTTCGAACTGCCCACGATCGACATTTTCGTGCTCATCGCTGATCCCAAACACGCGCCAAAGGCCGCCTACTCGCTCGCGGTCGCAGCCCAACTCGACTATCCGCGCGAGCTGACGCACTTCTATCTCGTCGGCCATAGCCACGCCAGCGAGAACGCGAACGCTCTCATCGCCCTCGCCGAGCGCACAAAATCTTCGTGGCTATCGGCATCTGTGGAAGCGCCAGCCGGCAGCGCCATCAATGCCGCCCTCGCCCGCACCGGTGGCAGCCTCGTATTGGTCCTCAACGCCGGTGAGACACCCACACCCGACCTTCTAAGGCGCGTCGCCGCAAGCTTTGTCGCCAACCCAAGGCTGGCCTTTTGCGATGTACCGCTCTTTGCAATCGACGGTGACCCGATGCTGACCGACATCGACGTCACCCAGCGCTTGCCCAACGATCCGGGTCACTTCTTCAAATCGTGCCTGAAATCAATCGGAGGCGTCTCAAGTGCGCTGGGCCTGGGTCAAAAAACACTCTGGCGCCGCACGGCTCTATCGTCGAGCGGCTCGCTCACGCGCACAAACTATCGCCCCGATGCCGTCGCCCGCATTCGTGCCGCCCAAGATCATTGGCAACACGGCGTGGTGTCCCGCCCGATGATTGCAGCCCTAGCGCCCGACACCGTGCGCGACTATCTGCACCAACGCCTCGCTCAACGCCTGGGCACCATTGATGCCGCCCTCACCCGCGATCCCATGATGGCAACAGGCCTGACCCTGCGCGAGCGCTTGTCCTGGATGCCGGCTCTGTTTGCCGCGCTCACGCCGTTTGCCTGGGCGGTTGTGTTTGCCATTCCGCCGCTCTCGGTCTTGTTCCGCGTCCCCCTCATCGCCGGCGCCGGCATCATTGAAGGCGCAGCCCTTTCCCTCGGCGCTATGGCGGTGGCGTTGATGCTCGCGGGCACTCTCAATGCCGGCATTCGCTCCACACTCATCGCCACCTGGAGCGAAATGCTGGAATCGTTGCTGTCCGCGCCCTCGTTAATTTTACTCATGCGCGGCCGCGACAAAGGCGAGCACTCACCCGAAATCGAACGCGCCAACGGCCTGCTTGTCGTCGTCTTCGCGCTGCTGCTCGCGGGCACCACGGCCTGCGTCGTCGCGTGGAACCTGCGTCCGGAGTATCGCGCCCTCCTCGCCCCGGCCTCCGCGATCACGATTTTCGGCGCCTGCTTTTTTGCCTGCCTGCTCGGCGCCATCGCCGAACCGCGCCAGCGCCGCCTCTCACCCCGCGTCGCCCGGCGCTTCGACGCCGAATTGCTGCTCGGTGGCGAGAAATTCCTGGGCCGCCTTGCCGACATATCGGTCCATGGAGCCCGCTTCATTGCCGACGAGCTCGTCGACCTCCCAGCCCGCGCCATCGCAGGCGTGATAACCCTCAAAGGACCCACGGGCAAAGCGATGCTGCCCGTTCAACTCTCCAGGCAAACGGAAGCGTCTGGCCGCACCGCCTTCGGCCTTTCGTTTACCGGACGCACCGTGGGCGAGTTCGCTACCGTCGTTCGTCTGGCCCATCGTTCAGGCGACGCTTACGCGGACATTTGCGACGCCCGCGCCAAACCGGCCGGATTGATGCGTCTGGTTACGTCCCTGAGTCTGCGCGGTACCATGGAATTTTTGCGCAAAATGATCGCGCCCCGCCGCACGAGATAAGGGACACAATGTAAGCGCGAACATTGACCCCGTAAAGAGCATCTACCGACTGTAGAACTCAGGCGCACAAAATCCGCTCAATTGCGCGCAAAATTATTTGTGCAACCCCACGACTATCCCCTTGACAGATTCCAGAACAAGCGCACACTCCAAGGGTACGAGGTTGCAAGAACAACCCCGTCAAGCGGAGCAACGGCACTTAGGAGGGAGAATGACGCCACCTGAAAGTCACCAAGCCTTCGCCGCGTATCGCGAGGGCACGGTCTAAAGCCTCGAGGCACAATCGGGTGTAGACAGCACCCAGGCTACGACACGCTAGACCGCATCAAAACACAATTTGACATACCATAACGAGGAACATCCTCGTAAACTTAGCCCGGCTCTGCTGGGTAGTTCGGAAGTGATTAGCGAGCCCCGCGAACGATGCGTCGTCCGGGGCTTCGCAATTTTTGCTATCACCCTCATCAATCCGCTGTCTGCCCCCGCATGCGGTAGCACTTTCAGTCGCAATGGGCGCGGTTCTTCAATCCACCGTTGGAGGCCGACGCTAAGGCAGCCTGCATAATCAACCGCTGCAATTGATCATCCTGGGCGCGGCCGGAGTGTGTAATACCAGTTCGCGCTTTGTGTGACTCTTGGGGGCTTTTCAACGGGACTGAACTTCGATTCGATGGGCTGATTCGGATTGAGGAGGCCTGGGATGAGCGCGCCGC
>VFKO01000151.1 GCA_009885515.1 Rhodobiaceae bacterium
ACGTGCCTTGGTTGCCGGTGAAACCCTGGCAAATCACTTTGGTATTCTTGTCGACGAGGACGGCCATGAGGGATGCGAGATCCTATTTGCGAATGGAGCTGACGGAAAGAGAAAGGCCCGGCATGTTGGTGCCGCTGACCAGGTAGTGATAGTTCACGTTTGCGGTGTCTTGGATCGCCCAGGTGTAGGTCGTCAAACCGTCGGCGCGATCTTCGCTGGGTTGGCGCTTCAGATAGGCGCTGTAGGCTTTGGCGACGGGTTTTTCGTCGGACTTGGGCGAGAGCGTGCCGCAGGAGACGACGTTCGAGCCTGAGCGGTCGCCGGTCATGCCACCCTCGACGGTGGAGCCGGAAATCGAAACCAGATGACGCGCGCCGCCTTGGACGATTGCCCAGCCTTCGACGGAAGCGAGATTGCCGGGAGAGAGTTTTTCGCGCTCGGCATCGGTGAGCGGCGCCCATTTTTGAGCGGCAGCTTGCGCGCGCACCTTGGCGAGATCGACGCCGGTGTCGAGACAGGCGGTGCGATAGACGTCGAAGGGTGCCGCGTGGGCAGCGGCTGAAAGCGTGACGAAAGCTAGGGCGGCAACACAGTAACGCATCACTAAACTCCTTAAGCGGCTTTGATCGCCTTGACGATTTTGTCGGCGGCTTCGGCCAGGTCGTCAGCGGGAATGAGTGCCAAGCCCGATTCGGCCAAGAGTTTTTTTCCGAGGTCGGCGTTCGTGCCGGAGAGGCGCGCCACCAGCGGGATCGAGAGGTGCGTTTCCTTGGCGGCGGCGATGATGCCTTCGGCGATGATGTCGCAGCGCATGATGCCGCCGAAGATGTTCACCAAGATGCCTTTGACGGCCGGGTCCTTGAGCAGGATTTTGAACGCCGCAGTGACTTTTTCCTTCGAGGCGCCGCCGCCGACGTCGAGGAAGTTGGCGGGGCTTGAACCGTAGAGCTTGATGATGTCCATCGTCGCCATCGCCAGGCCCGCGCCGTTGACGAGACAGCCGATCGAGCCGTCGAGCTTGATGAAGTTCAGATCGTATTTCGCGGCTTCCAGTTCGGCGGGGTCTTGCTCGTTCGGGTCTTGCAGCGCCTCGATGTCCTTGTGGCGGTAGAGCGCGTTGTCGTCGAAGTTGATTTTCGCATCCAGGCAAAGGACATCGCCTTTGTCCGTGATCACGAGCGGATTGATCTCAAGCATGCTCATGTCCTTGGCGAGGAAGGCCCGGTAGAGCTTGTCGATCAGGCTGCCCAGTTGCTTGGCGGGGTCGCCCGTGACCTGGAGCGCCTTGGCGACGCGGCGGCCGTGGAAGGGTTGGAGGCCCGCCGCCGGGTCGACATAGATGGTGAGGATTTTTTCCGGCGTCTTGTGGGCGACTTCCTCGATATCCATGCCGCCTTCGGTAGAGGCGATGAAGGCGATGCGCGAGGTGTCGCGATCGACGAGCATCGAGAAGTAGAGCTCGCGCGCGATGGCGGCACCTTCTTCGATGTAGAGGCGGCGCACGACGCGGCCCGCAGGGCCCGTCTGGTGGGTCACCAATGTCATGCCGAGCATACGGGACGCTTCGGATTTCACGACATCCATGGACTTGGCGACTTTGACGCCGCCGCCCTTGCCTCTGCCGCCGGCATGGATTTGCGACTTGACGACCCAAACCGGACCGCCCAGATCGTTCGCGGCTTTTACCGCTTCATCTAGCGTGAAGGCTGGAAATCCACGTGGGACTGGGACTCCGAATTCCTTTAGGACGCTTTTTGCTTGGTATTCGTGGATGTTCATTTCGGACCTAACGCAAGGGGCCAAGAATCTGCAGTTAATACTTAAATAGCAGACGTGCCGTTTGATTATTTATCCGTCCAGTGTCGTGCTTACGACCAGCCTGAAAGGCTTGCTGGTATAGCGGCCAGTTTTGTGCGACGCAACGGAAAGGACCTGGTGGTGGTACGCAATGTTTTCTAGCGAATGCGCACGCCTGCGAGGGCAAACAGGGACGCAATTGCGGCCGTTATTGAAACGGTGGCTGCGGCCCAAGACATGCCGAACTGCTCGGCGACGGTCTGATGAATACCCCAAGTGGAGCCCACGGCCAGGAACCCCATGAACATTGGTGCTGCAGCTTTATGGATGAAAACGCCAATGAACCCGCCAACCACACCTGTAATCAGCAACAGCACAATTCTGACAGCAAAGAAGAGCAGCAAGAACAGCCCGGCGAAAACCCCTAGTTTGATGGTCAGGGGTGAGAGCCCTGGAGACACGTACATATCAACGGCGCGCTCGAAGAGGCCGCGCATGAACGACACCGGTCCATAACCGCGCGAACTTGGCGGCTGAGACCTGTCTACTGACGGCGAGGAATAGCCGGGAGGTGTGGTCCCGTCTGTTGGAGCGGGGGCCACGGGCACAGGCGAATATGTCTGTGGCTGAAGGTTGGGCGGCCCTTCGCCCGAAAACCCGAAAAAATAGACAGGCACAGCAACGCCAATCAAAAAGAACGGCAGCATCAGAAAGAAGTGCGGCCAACGAGACCGGCGCTCGGACATTGTACTCTCCCCTTCATCACGGCAGCAGTGTACACCAGATCAAAGGGGCGGGATCAGTTTTGAATCTGCGACATAATTATTAGTGATGGGCGCTACGACGAAAAACACTGTCAAACGCCAATATCGCGCCCATCACTACCCCTGGTATCAGACCGAGTTGAAGTGCCTGTTCTATGGGGACCCGCATGTCGGCGACGCCGCTGAAAAACTTCCAAACAGCCCAATATCCTATCACAGACAGGGATACGGCGGAGACAAACCCCAGCAGTACGGCGGGGGTGCGGCCAGTGATTTGGGTCGCCCGGGTGAGAAAGTAAGAAATAAAGAATGGCCCTATCATAGTGACTGACATCACGAGTAACGCGCCCATGACATAGGGCTGGTCGGCCGATTGTCCTGCCGCGACATATTTCTGATAGGCGGTGTAGCCCAAATAGGCGAGGAACAAAGCCCAAGTCATTGCGTGTGATCTCCCCTTGCTTCGCGTGAGAGCACATGGCGCCTGTGCATTGTGGCGAAATGACGTCCAGAATCGGGCAGACTTGGTTCGGCTAGCGTCCGGTGAATTTGGCGACGCGCTTTTCCACGAAATGCGCAACGCCTTCTTTGAAATCTTCGGTGGCAAAGCTTTTTTGCATTTCGGCGTCGCCGATGGCTATGGCGTCGTTGAGGTCCTGGAAGAGCGCTTTCCACACTTGCGCTTTCATCACGGCCATGGCGCGGGGCGAAACTGTATCGGCGAGTTGACGGGCGTATTCCAAGACGTTGGCCATAAAGTGTTCGTGGGCGAAGGCGCGGTTGACGAGACCAACGCGCTGAGCTTCTTCAGCTGTGAACCTTCGCGCCGAGAAAAGCAGATCAAGCGCGTGTGCGGTGCCGGTCAAGCGCGGCAACAGCCACGAGATGCCGTGCTCGGCGATTAGGCCGCGCTGGGCGAAGGCGGTGGTGAACTTCGCCTCCGACGAGGCAAAGCGCAGATCGCAATAGAGCGTGAATACGAGGCCGATGCCGGCACAGGGGCCGTTGATGGCAGCGATGATGGGCTTGCCCACCGACATCAAGTAGCCGAAGCGCCCGGCATAGTGGGCCGAGACGTCGGGGCCGAGATTTGACGGCGCGAGTTTGACGTCGTTGTCGGCGCGGGCGAGTTCGCGTTCGTCCCATTTGCCGGCTTCGATCTTCTGAAGACTGCTCATGTCGGCGCCGGCGCAGAAGCCGCGGCCCGCGCCGGTGATGACGATGACGCGGACGGTGTCGTCGTTGGCGGCGTCGATGATGGCGCGCTTGACGCTGGCCTGCATAGGTGCGGTCCAGGCGTTGAGCTTGTCGGGGCGGTTCAGTGTGATGACGGCGATGCGGTCTTGGACGGCGTAGAGAATGTCTGGGTATGCGGTCATGGGGCGTTCCGATGCGATGGCCGCCAAGTTAATCGCATTCAGACATCGGTCCGCAACTGCAAACGACGCAAGGCGTTCCATTCTTGGCGCGAGATGGCGTAAACGAAGTGACGAATGCCACTGAGTTCCATGTCGTGCAGGTGACGCTCGCCCAGGCGTTCGGCGACGCGGATGGAGGGGATGTTGTCGGGGTGGATCGCCGAGACGACCTCATCGGCGGGCAATGTTTCAAAGCCCCAATCAAGTGCTGCGCGCTCGCCTTCGGTGGCAAGGCCCCTGCCCCATACGTCGCGCGACAACGTCCAGCCGAGTTCGAGGCCCGGCCATTCATACGGCGGATTTAGAAAGCCGATGCGGCCGATGAGGCGCCCGGAGGATCGTTCGACGGCGGCCCATTTCCCGCAGCCCTTCAGCGTCCAATGTCCGATCTGACCGGCGATGTAGTCCCAGGCTTTGGCGAGCGAGGGTTCGGGTTGCTGACGGATGAAGCGGATGACTTCCGCGTCGCCGTGCATGGCGACAAGAGCGGGCGCGTCGTCTTCGCGCCAACCGCGCAGGATGAGGCGTTCGGTCGTGAGCGTGGGAATTGTCGTCATCTAATTCCCACGCTGGTCATCGATCAGCCGAGCTTTGGTTCGAGTTTCTTGCAGGCGTCGATCAGCCCGAGCACGCTGTCGACCGATTTGTTGAGCATGGCCTGCTCGTCGGGCAACAATGTCAGAGAGATGATTTTCTCCACGCCGCCTTCGCCGATGACGCAGGGGACGCCGACATAGATGTCCTTCACGCCGAATTCGCCTTTGACGTAGGCGGCGCAAGGAAGAATGCGCTTTTTGTCCTTCAAGAAGCTTTCGGCCATGGCGATTGCGGCTGTGGCGGGGGCGTAGAAGGCCGAACCCGTCTTCAGAAGGCCCACGATTTCGGCGCCGCCGTCGCGGGTGCGTTGGATGATTTGGTCGAGGCGGTCCTGCTTGATCCAGCCCATCTTGACGAGTTCGGGTAAGGGAATGCCGGCCACCGTGGAGAAGCGCGTCAGCGGGACCATCGTGTCGCCGTGACCGCCGAGGACGAAGGCGGTGACGTCTTCGACCGAGACTTTGAATTCGTCAGCAAGGAAGTGACGGAAGCGCGCACTGTCGAGAACGCCCGCCATGCCGACGACCTTGTGATGGGGTAGACCCGAAAATTCGCGCAAGGCCCAGACCATGGCATCGAGCGGATTGGTGATGCAGATGACGAATGCATTTTTTGCGTGCTGCTTGATGCCTTCGCCGACGGCGCCCATAACTTTCAAATTGATGCCAAGAAGATCGTCGCGGCTCATGCCAGGTTTGCGCGCGATGCCTGCGGTCACTATAACGACGTCCGAGCCCGCGATGTCAGCGTACGATTGTGTCCCCTTAAAATTCGCATTGAAGCCGTCGACGGGGGCCGATTGCGAAATGTCGAGCGATTTGCCCTGCGGCAACCCCTCAACGATGTCGAACAGAACGACATCGCCCAACTCTTTCAAGCCGATGAGATGGGCGAGCGTGCCGCCGATTTGACCGCCACCGATGAGTGCAATTTTTTTGCGAGCCATTTTGGGCCATTACCTTCTTAGAGTTGTGCCAGCACAGGTCAGGGTGCGTAGCGTATGCAATATTGCAATTAACCTTGCAATGCGGTCGCGGGAGGTCGAATCAACCGCGCTTACACAAGCGCCGCGTGTGCATGTGTATGATGCACCACTGTCAACTGAAATGTTGATTCAATTTTTTTTTACATGTACGGTGCGGCATCAAAGTTGCACTTACGTTAAGTGTGTTCGATGTCGGGACGCGTCTCCAGGGTTCGGGGGAATGCGTGGACAGATCCTGACGGTACATAAGTGGAGTATTTTCATGCGTCCTGCAGCCCTCGCCGCAATTCTCGCTTCGACGACGATATTGAGTGGATGTGCCGGAACCATTGCCGGCGTTTCGTTGAGTTCCCTCAGTTCTTTTGCAGGTTTTGCCTCGACTCTCTTTACTGGCGCAGACCTTGGTGAACATGCCGCCTCCCTTCTGACCGGCAAGGATTGCCGCTTTTCTGAAGGTCTGATGCGCGATGACCGCGATGTCTGCGAAGAACCGGGCTCGCTGGCGACGCGTGATGACTTTCACGGAATCTTTGTTGAGAGAATCGACACCGACGGCACAATAATTTACGCGGCACCAAAATATATGGTGGCCGGCGTGGGTGCAGGCGAGAACGAGAACAACCCAGACGTGGTGTGGGCGCAAATCAAGGCACAAAAAGTTGTGGAAGAAGGTGAGCGTCAACTCGCCCGTGCCGAATCAAATCTGCAAATCAATGTCGCAGCGCTGGCGAGTGGATCGTTGTCGCCCGAGTCACTTGGTTTTCTTCCAAGCGGTGTGGCTGTCGCGGGCGAAGATGTCGATGGCGAAACGGCCAGCCAAACCGCAACGCGCCCGCGCCCGATTGCTAACGCCGCGCAAAGCGCACCATCGGACAGAGATTCTGGTGAACCGGTTGCGGCCGCTCCCACCGAATTAGATCAACCGGCTCTGGATGAACGTTCGTTTACCGCGTCGTTGCAGTTCGCCGGCGCCACGGGCCAGGGCGGCCCTTTCATTCCTGCGACTACGAACAGCACGCCTGTGGTGTCTACACTTGTGAATGGAGAGCCCATTGTTGTGATGCGTATCGGGCCTGTGATGAATGCCGTCGCATCCGCACCGAGCGAACATTTCAGCGCCCTGCCGCTTGAGCCCATCAGCGCGCCGCAATCGCCCAGTTTTGTGACGCAAACGAGCGATGCGACTTCACCGCAGGCAATAATCTCCTCGATACCCAAAGCTCCAAAAATCGTTCCGGTTCCTGTCGCGCCCGCGCCCGAATTTGTGGACGCGGCTCCGTCAAAGCCGGTGTCGCGTCCGCGCAACAAGCCAAACACGACAGAGATTGCGGCCGCGACGCCAAAACCTGCAAAACCGAAAGAGACTGCCGCCGCGCCAGTTGTCAGCGCACGCGAAGAGGACGACGTTTATCGTCCACCATCTCAAGAAGTATTTGACTCACCCGCACCTGATTTGACAGCGCCTCAGCCTGCTCCTGTTGCCGCGCCTGAGGACGACTCCGAAACTGCTGCGACGTCTGGCCCGGCACCTTTGGTTCCGTTGCCTCAGCCGTAGAAATTTAATCCTAGTGCTTGGGTTTGTGCAGACGCGCGAGATAATCGGGCGTCTGCATTTCCATCAGACGTGACGACGCGCGCTCGAATTCAAAGGCGCCGTCGCCTGAGCGATAGAGTTCGGCGGGCGGTACAGCCGCCGAACACACCAGCTTTACAGAACGTTCGTAGAGAGCATCGACCAGCATGACGAAACGCTTGGCTTCGTTGCGCTGGCCGACGGACAGTTGAGGGATGCCCCGCAGGACAATGGCGTGACAATTGTCGGCGAGCGC
>VFKO01000618.1 GCA_009885515.1 Rhodobiaceae bacterium
AATCGTCCCGGCTCAGACCAAAGGTCGTCTGTGTCAGATCATTGGTACCGAACGAAAAGAACTCGGCCGTCTCGGCAATCTCGCCGGCTCTAAGTGCCGCGCGCGGCAGCTCGATCATCGTGCCACTGAGATAGGTAAGCTTAACGCCCTGCTCGTTCTCGACTGCTTTCGCAACCGCGTCGATCCGTTTGACGAGAAAATCTAACTCCCCCTTCATCGCAACCAGCGGGATCATCACCTCCAGGATCAGCATGCGGCCGGTCTCGCGCTCAACCAGCGCTGCCGCCTCGAATATAGCGCGTGCCTGCATTTCATAGATCTCAGGATAGGAAATGCCCAACCGGCAACCGCGATGACCCAGCATGGGATTATACTCTGCCAGCTCTTCGATCCGCGCCCGCAGCCTGGCAACGTCAAAGCCGGTAGAGGCCGCCACATCGGCCACATCGCGCTCTTGAGGCAGAAACTCGTGCAAGGGCGCGTCGAGCAGACGGATGGTCACCGGCAACCCGGCCATGATCCTGAATAGCTCGACGAAATCATCCCGTTGAAACGGCAGCAGCTTGGCCAGCGCCGCTTCACGCCCACCCTTGGTGTCGGCCAGGAACATCTGGTGCACGACTTTGAGCCGCTCTTCGTGGAAGAACATGTGCTCGGTACGGCACAGCCCAATGCCCTCCGCACCAAAGTCCAGCGCATGGCGTGCATCGGCCAGCGTATCGGCATTGGCGCGCACTTTCATCCGCCTGAAGCCGTCAGCCCACCCTATGAGGGTCGAAAAATCACCCGAAAGCTCGGGCTTGATCATCGCCACCTGGCCCTTCATCACCTGGCCAGTCGAGCCATCGATCGTGATTACCTCTCCCTTGCGGGTGGTCTGCCCCGCGACCGTGAACACTTGCTTGGCATAATCGATCTTGAGCGCGCCTGCCCCCGAAACACAAGGCCGGCCCATACCCCGCGCAACCACCGCGGCGTGGCTGGTCATTCCACCCTTCGCGGTGAGTATGCCGCGAGCCGCATGCATGCCGTGAATGTCTTCCGCACTGGTCTCGATGCGCACCAGGATGACTTCGTGGCCTTCGCCCGCGAGCCGCTGTGCCTCCCCGGCATCGAACACAACTTCGCCCGACGCGGCACCAGGAGACGCCGGAAGTCCAGTCACCAGCACGGACCTTTCGGCTTTGGGGTCAAGCGTTGGGTGCAACAGTTGATCCAATGACGACGGCTCGATCCGCTGAACAGCTACTTCGCGCGTGATCGTCCCCTCATGCGCCAGATCGACGGCAATTTTCAATGCGGCCTTTGCAGTGCGCTTGCCATTGCGGGTCTGCAACATCCACAGCCGGCCCTTCTCGATTGTGAACTCGATATCCTGCATGTCGCGATAATGCGCCTCGAGCTTTTTGACATAGCCCATGAACTCGGCGAACGCCTCCGGCATGCGCTCTTCCAGCGACAAATCTTTCGATTTTCCGGCCGCCCGTTCGCGCGCTGTCAGCGCTTGCGGCGTGCGCAAGCCCGCAACAACGTCTTCACCCTGAGCGTTGAGTAAGAACTCACCATAGAGTGCCGCCTCGCCCGTCGACGGATTGCGGGTAAAGGCCACCCCGGTCGCCGAATCCTCGCCCATATTGCCGAACACCATGGCCTGAATATTGACGGCCGTGCCCCAACTGTCGGGAATGTTGTGCAAGCGCCGGTAGGTATTGGCCCGTGCATTCTGCCAGGATCCGAACACAGCACCAA
>VFKO01000463.1 GCA_009885515.1 Rhodobiaceae bacterium
AGACCGATCGGGCCAATGAGAATGCCGATGAAGAACGGGATGCGCCAACCCCAGTCGTTGAGGTCGGCAGTCGACAGATTGGCCGCGAGGATCAGCCCGAGCCCCGAGCCCATGATGCCCGCGAATTGCTGTGAGATGCCTTGCCAGGCGGTGTAGGCAGCACGTTCCTTAGGCGAGGCCGCCTCCAGCAAATAAGTCGTGGCGGGGCCGACTTCGCCGCCGCACGAGAAGCCCTGGATGAGGCGGGCACTGATCAACAGTACGGGCGCCCAGATGCCGATCTCGGCGTAGCCCGGCGTCAGCGCGATCATGCCGGTGCCGATGGCCATGAGGATGATTGTCAGGCTCAAGGCCGCCCGCCTGCCCGCGCGATCAGAATAGGCGCCGATGATGGCAGCCCCCAGGGGCCTGGTGAAGAAGCCCGCCCAAAATACGAGGCCGGCAAAGAACAGCGACATCAGCACGTCGTCGCCGGGGAAGAAGGCCTTGCCGATCTGCACCGCGAAAAACGAGTAGACGATATAGTCGTAAAACTCGAGCCAGTTGCCGATGACGACGGCGATAAGGGCGCGCGGTGGAATTTTTGCGTGCGGTGTGTCGTCGAGTGCTACGGCGGTCATGCGGCTGACTCCCCTTTGGTCGAGCGCGACCATAAGGGAGATTGGTGGGTATTAGAAGGGTGGCGCAGCTTCAGCGTGAAGTGAATGTTTTGGTACATGCTGCGGGCGAAAGGGGGTGAAATCCTGAGGCGGCAATGCTTTGTGGCTGGATGTCGAGTGCGGTTAGAGGAATTCGCATGCGTGTCGTTGCTGCTCTGGTATTCATCGTGCTGATTTGCGGGGCGCTGGGGGTGAAGCTTTCGGCGCCGCAGCGTGGTCATTTTGATTTGCGCGATCTTGGCGCGTTTATGCGTGGCGCTGTCGAGGTGCCGGCGGACGAGTTTGCGCCGCTTGCGTTCACACCGCCGCCGGCTCCGGCACCGCCGGTCGAGACGCAACTGACCATCTTGCTCGCGGGCGATACGGGGTTGAACGGGAGTTTTCAGCCTGTCCGGGCGGGGTTTGGTACCAAGCAAGGCATGCAGATCGCTTGGAGCGAGGCGACGCCCGGTGTGACGGGGCTGATCGACGGCGACATCAATTTCGCCAATCTGGAAACGGTGGTGACGGATCGCAACGATCTGACGGCGAGCCTGAAGCGGTTCGGCTTTCGCAGCCATCCCGATGGCGTGCGGCATTTGCTGCGGCTGGGCTTCAATGTGTTTTCGACGGCGAATAATCACGCGATGGATTACGGGCTTGAGGGCGGGCGCGAGACGCTGAAGCATCTGGACGCCATAGGTGTGGCGCATGCGGGGCTTGGGCTTTCGCGGACTGCGGCGCGTGGGCCGCGCGTGGTGGAGCGCCAAGGGCGGAGGGTGGCATTCGGCGCGGTTGGGATCGGTGGCAGCGGTTATGGCTCGCTGGGAGATGACGAGGCGCGACCGGGGCAGCTGACCCCAGGCGACATGAACGAGGTGGCGGCGGCTCTGGCTGCGAGCGCTGCCGACTACAAGGTGCTGTCGGTTCATTATGGCACCGAATTTGAGGTCACGACGGCGGAGGATGACCGGGCGCGGTTTCGCCGGGCGCTGGCGGCCGGCGCCGACATGGTGGTGGGACATCACCAGCATGTGGTGGCGGGCGTTGAGATGGTTGATGGAAAACCGGTGTTTTACGGGCTTGGGAACTTTTTGCACTGGGGCACGCAGGATATGAGCCGCCATGATTTGTGCCACGACTATGGGCTGGTGGCGCGGGTGCAT
>VFKO01000149.1 GCA_009885515.1 Rhodobiaceae bacterium
AGCGACAATGTGCCGTTCTGGGCGTGGGCGCAGTTTACGGGACACCATCTCTTCGACACGGCGAACGATCCGGCCGAGAACGACAATCGCGCCGGCGGTGCGGATGAGGGCCGGATGATCGAGCTTCTGCGCGGCGCACTGTCAGAGGTCGAGGCGCCGGCCGAGCAGTTTGTGCGGCTGGGGCTGGCCTAGATTCCGAAGCGCTCGACGATCCAGGGCACCACGACGTCCATCACCTTCTCGACGTCCGGCGCTTCGCGGGCGCCGAATTCGGGTTCGAAATAGTGGCTGGCGTTGGGAAAATCGACGTAGGTTTTGTCTTTGGCGGCGATGGCGTTGAACATCGGGATGGCGTCAGTCTTGGGAAAAATTTCCTGATCCTTGCCGGCGTTGATGAAGAGCGAGGGCTCGCTGATCTGCGGCAGGTCGTGGAGCTGGTTGGCGAGGCTGGAGATTCCCGACCAGGTCGAGAGCCATGCATGGGGCGTCGCGTAACGGCCAAAACCGAAGAACTTCCAGTTCATCAGGTCAGGGCGCGGCGAGAAGATCGAGCCGTAATCGCGCGCAGAGGGATCGATGGTGTTATTGACGTAGTGGAGGTTCGCCATCGTGCGATAGATCGTCATCACCGGCTCAAAAGCTTCGCGACGCAGGATGTCGCGCTGCTTGTCCGGGGACAGTTTGATAAAGCCCTGGTCGTTGTGAAGCTGCTCGGCGCGCTCATTCTCGGCGATCATGGCGCGGGCGATGGCGTCGATACGCTTGATGCGATCAATCTGGGCGGCGCGGAAGCGCTTGATGAACGCGTCGTCGTACTGCGTCCATTTCGCATCGCTGCCATCAATTTTGCCGGGCGCCTTGAACCCATTGCGCTCATCATACATGTCAAGCGAAGGGTCGGTGAGGTGGGGCTGGGTTTCATCGACTACGGCGGGGTCGATGATTTCGTTCATGATCATGCCCTCGCCCTTGTGGGTGGAGATATAGACCATGCCGTCGGCCGGGATCATCTCGGCCTCGTTCAGATGGGTGCGGCGGCCACCGGGCGTTTTGGCGATGCGCTCGCCCTTGGGCTTTTTGGCTTGCGCCTGATAAAAGCCGTTGAGCGCGCCACCACCAGAATTTCCAACGAGCACCACATTTTTGATCCCGCGCTTGTTTTTGAGAAACGACACGCAGGAGGCGACATCGAGAATGACTTCTTCGTGCGTCGTTGTGACGTCGTTGTTGGGATTGCGCGTGTTGGCGCCCATGCAAGCCACACCCGCTTCAACCAAACGCGGGATCACATAATGATGGGTGAAGTCGCCGCGTGGATGCATGACAACAATTGCGGTCTTTGGCTTCGGGTTCTTCTTCGACGTCCAGAGCAAGCCGCGATGCTCACGAAAATCTGGCGCCTTCAGGATCAGATTTTCAGCATCGAACGCGTCCGGCGGACGGCGCATGTTCATCGGCGCCCCGCCCCAGTAGGTTTTCGAGATCAGCTGCACGGTATTTGCCTCAGGAGGAAGTTGGTTCAATATTTTTCAAGAAAGTTTTTGCCGTTAATCTCTCCTTTACCATCTTCTGTTTATATGCGGGTAACGAAGTTGATGAGGGAGGCGCACCGCCAGTTATTTGGTTCAAAGTCCGGCGTTTTACGGGCGCTTCCTTGGCAAGGATTTCACTTCAAAAGCCCGGCTTAAGCCGGGCTTTTGAGTTTGGCTGAGGACGAAATCTACTCCGGTAAAGTCTCGCCGGAACCTCCGAACTCCTTCGGCATTTTCGCGAATTTCGGCAAGCCGTCTTTCATCGAGATCATTTTCTCGGAGTAGAAAATGTGCATCACGGGCTTGAACGGATACTCTGGAATGACGGCCGCCATCACATCGACCATGGCCATCCCCGGATGCTGGACCGCAACATGACCACCGCAGGTTCGGCAAGACTGGCGATGACTGGCCTCGGTTTTCTTGTAGGTTTGGAGATTGTCTGCACCTTTGGTGAACCGGAAATTGTCTTTCGGCCACAGCGTTGCGGCATGGACAGGCGCGCCCAGCCAGCCCCGGCAATCGGTGCAATGGCAATAGCCCGAAAAGGCTGGCGTCCCACTGACTTCAAGCGCAACCGCGCCACAGAAACATTGCCCCTTAAAGGTTTTTTCTGGCATTTGAACTCTCCTTGGATGTGAACTTTCAGGTGGCTTTGGTGCTGGCCGAGCGGCGCAAATCTGGCGCCAGGCCCTCACCCATCAGGTCAACAAAATTATCGGCGTAGAAGCGTTGGATAGCGGGCGCCGGCAGTCCCGCGAGGCTCTCGTCGAAACGCTTGAGTGGATTGCGCCCACCTTCGACGTGGGGAAAGTCGGACGAGAAAAGACAAACGTCTTCGCCGGTGTTGGCAATGATCCAGCCCGCATCTTCGTGCGGATAGGGCGTGACGCGCACTTGGCGCTTGACGAATTCGCTTGGTTTTATCGAGAGTTTTTTGAGGCGTTCTTCGCCCTTGTAGAAAGCGGCATAGCCGGAATCCATGTTGCGCATCCAGCCCGGCACCCACGAGGCGCCAAGTTCTATGGCGCCGATTTTAAGGCGCGGAAAACGGTCGAGCACGCCGTCGAAAATCATCGCGGCGAGCGACGTCATCACCGAGTGCGGGATCATCATGTAGCTGACGGATGTAAAATTTTCTTCGCCGCCGTGGAAGTCCTTCACCTTCGGCAGACCGTTGTTAAAATAATGCGGGTTCAGTTTTTCCTCGCCGCCGACATGGAACACCACCGGCAAACCGGCCTCCTGGGCCATCGCCCAAATGGGATCGAATTCCATGTGGCTGGGCGAATGGCCGTTGGGACAGCGCGAAGGGATCAACAAGGCTTTGCAACCCAAGTCTATTGCCTCCTTGGCTGCTTGGCGTGCGCGGGCGAAATCGGTCAGCGGGACATAACCGGTTCCAAGAAAACGCCGGTCGACCGAGCAGAAAGCAACCATCATGCGATTGTGTGCTTGCGCCGTTGCGTAGGCAAGATCGAGGTCGCCACTATCGTCGAGAGAGAAATTGCCGAGGCACCAGGTGGTGAACACGAGTTGACTTGAGAAGCCGAGCAGGTCGAGAGCACGCGGGCGATCCTCGCGCCGGAACGCACCCAGCGCTTCGTAGTTGCGGCGCAGAAGAATGTTTTCGGCGGCGCCCGTGCGAAAGTCCGCGTCGTTTTGTTTGGCGCGTGCGTCGCTTGTCCATTTGCCGTCGCGAGGCCAGGCTTTGAGTTTGGGCAGGTCGTCATAGCGGGAACGAAATCTTGGATCGATGAAGTCATCAAGGCAGTCGGCGAGTTCCATGAGATGGGAGTCGGCGTCGTGGATGATGCGGTCCTGAGTATAGGGCATGGGCACTTCCGCTTCTAGCTGGCACATGATTGCCTAAGCCCGCCGTTCGCGCAACCCACCCCGTGCTACTCCTTCGCGAATTGCTTCAGCGATGCAAACACCGCCTCGTCATTGATGATGCGCGGGACCTTGTTCTGACCACCCAGTCGGCCACGGGATTTCATCCAGGCAGCGAACGAGCCAGATGAAACAGCGCGAACCTCAGGTGCCTTCATACCAAAGCCATCTGCGCGATGAGCGCGATAGTCGTCGTTTCGGGCACAAAGGATTTCGTCTATCGCGCGGGCAAAGGCAGCAAGGCTTTCCGGCGAAGGGCTTTGCGCGAACTCCACGATATAGAGATGCCCTCCCAGATCGCCCTGCCCTGCCGGGTATTTTGCGCCCATCGAGAAGTCGGTGACCTGAGCTCCGATGCCGGAGGCAGCGGCGGCTACCGCATCCTCGATCTCTTCGCCGATCAAGTGCTCTCCGAAGGCGGACATCGAATAGGACGTACGGCCGGTGATGACGATGCGCGGCGGGTCACGGCTGACGAACCTCACCGTATCCCCAATAATATAGGACCAACAACCCGCGCAGGTAGACAGCACGATGGCGTAGTTGACGCCGGGTTCAACCGTCTCCAGCCAGTGCCGCGTGGGATGAGCGCTTTCCAGTTCGTCAACCGGTACGAACTCGAAGAAAATGCCGTTGTCGACGAGCAAGCGCAGGCCGTGTTCATGGGTGTGGTCTTGCAATGCGATAAAGCCCTCTGAGGCCGGATAGACCTCACGCAGCTCAGCGCCGCCTACAAGGAATTCCTCGAAGCGGGCGCGATAGGGCTTGAAGTTGACGCCGCCATGAATCAGCAACTCCAAATGCGGATAGACGTCGCGCGCGGTCAGGCGGCGCCCCGCATTTGAGCTGAGCCGATCGAAGAGGATCAGTAGCCACGACGGCGTGCCGGTCAGAATGCGGATGTCTTCGCTGGGGCTGAGTTCGGCGACGCGTGCCAGCTTCTGTTCCCAGTCGCTGAGCAACGCGACCTCGAGCGGCGGGAACGTGAGAGCCCGCGCCCACCAGGGCATGCGCTTGACGGCGATGCCCGAGAGGTCACCCGACCAGATGCCGGGTGCTTCGGCCACCAGATCGGTGGATCCACCCAGCATGAAACTCTTGCCGCCGAATATTTTCGAGCGCAGGCGATGGGTGAGGTGATGCGTAAGAAGGTCGAGCCCCGCGCGAACATTTGCACGGTTCATCGCGGCCGTCACCGGAATGTATTTCGAGGCACCGGCGGTCGTACCCGAAGTCACGGCGAAGTAGGGAACCACACCCGGCCACGTCAGATTGTCCAGGCGCGGGAAGGCCGTCTGCCAATATTCGCGCCAGAAGTCGTCATAGCGGCGCAGCGGTACGGTGTTTTGATAATCTGCGATTGATTTGATTTGCTGGAAGTGGTGATCGAGGCCGAAGCGGGTCGACGCCGCTTTGCCTAGAAGTTGATGGAAGACACGGATTTGCTGATCCGCATAGTCCCGCTTGGCCAGCGTGCGCCGCCGGTGGGCCGCGTAAACCCGCAGCGCTGGGGTGAAGTCCATCATGAGGCTGGGCGGATAGACGCCTTCAGTTTTGTCTTGATAGGGAAAGTGGCGCGAACGGTCTCAATCCGCAAGGGGATCTTGAACGTCTTGCCATCCATGAAGGGCTGAAGCTGATCGCGGAAGTTCGCCGACTGGTACCAACCGTCATTGCCGCCCAGCAACACGAACCAGTTGGCGTCGGGATTGGACAGGTCGGAGACATGACGTGCCTGGGCGCCGTAGCGGGTCAGGTGCCGTTCGGCGGACATTGGGTGGTCGGTCTTCAAGACAGACTCAGCCGTCCCGGCAGCGGGCACATCGCCGAAATTGTAGCGTGAGCCAATGACCGGGATCGTGGCGAAATACCCCTGCACACCCATACGGTGCATGTCGCCCCAGGTGGGGTATGATGCAGCCGCAATTGCTCCAGCATCGAGACCCGCTGCAATCGCGACTGCAAACTTCGCTTCGTCGATTGTCGCTACGTCAGACGACAGGCGCGTGTAGGGACTGCCGGCGGCGTCGAGCGCATCGATCTCGATCTGGGTAAACGCCACGGGCAGAAAGGCCGAGATGGTGGCTTCAAACGCAACAGCGCCGGCGGACTCACGCCTATAACGCCCGTCCCACGCGTCGATCGCCTCCAGGGTTGCTTTCTGTTGTGGTTTTAGAGTCATCACAACGGCACGCTTGACGATGGCATCGCGCATCAGCAGCGCTGAAATGCTGATCGTATCCATTTGGATCTCTTTAATGTCGTCAGGCGTGATTGTAGCCTTGGCCCCGAGTAATTTCTGCATGCGCAAGACGCGGTCATCGGCCGAGAACAGGTATCCGATCGGAACGTCGCTTGAGCCGCTGCGATTGTTGGCCGAGGCCAGGAACCCCGACGGCGGATTGTAGGCCATCGGCAGCTCACGCGAGGTGACAATGCGGTCCCAGGCGCTCGCTTTTTTCAGCGGCAGGACAATGTCTGCCGGCAGGTCCTTGCCGCGCGCCGGCACATGGGTGGCCGTTACCTGTCCGATGTTGCCTTCGACATCGGCGTAAAGGAAATTCTGCGGCGCAATCGAAAAGCCTTCGAGGCTCCGGCGGAAGTCCGCCCAGTTGCGCGCCTGGTTGACGCCCAGCATCGCCGAAAGTTCGTCGGTGGCATAGTGACCGATCCACTTCAGCGCCAGCACTTCACCTTTTTTCACCGGCAGTGCCGTTGCGTCTGAAAGGATCGGGCCCACGGGTGTTTCGCGGATGGTAATCTCATCATCGAACCACCAGCGCACGCGGACCGCTTCTGTGCGCGTGGTGATCTGGCTTGGGGGCAGCTTGCTGACATCGAACAGATCGCTGTTGGCCGAGCGCATGTTGGTGCCGCCCCAGGCAATCCATGGATTGCGCCCTACCGCCACGAACGGCACGCCTGGCACCATGAAGCCGACGGTGTTGTAGCTGGGACATTTGATACCGGCGAGCAGCCAAGCATTCGGCAAGTTGACGCCAAGATGGGGGTCATTGGCAAGGAGTGCTGACCCCGTCCCTGTTTTCGATTTTCCTACGGCCATCGAGTTCGAACCGGTCCGGCTGAGTGAGGACAGAAGGTTAGAGAGTCCCACGGCCGCCGACTTGTTGCTGCCTGTAATGCTTGGTGCAGAAGACGTACCTTCGTCCAGAACCTTGGCCCAAATCTGTGGCCAATCCTCGCGATTGCGGAGAGGCATCAGGCGAAGCCATGCCAACCAACTCACATCGACGGACGCGAGGCGCCCGATGGTCAGTACTTCCTCGGGGCGCCATGGTTCAACGTCAAATCCCAGAAGGGTGAATTCGTGGGGAAGCTCCTTCACATTCTGCTGATAGGTGTTCACGCCAGCAACGAAGGCGTCGAGCCATGCCCGCCGGTTAGGCGCCATGCGTGCATACACGTTCTTGGAGGTTTTACCGAAATTGAGAATGCGCAGTGCCTGCTCGATTTCGGCGACCTGCGGGATCGGGCCCGCCATTTCTTGCAGACGTGCCTGACTGATGCGGCGGAGCATTTCCATCTGGCCGAGGCGCAGATGAGCATGAGCCAGCCCAAGCGCAAATGCTGCATCATGATCGGTTTTGGCCTCGATGAAGGGGACACCTTGCTCGTTCCAATGAATGGTCACGGGCTGGTCAAGAGGCAAATCGATGTCGAGCGGCATCATGGCAAGGCGCTGCTCAAGGGTTGCCGGTTCTGGAAGGCTTGCGACGACGGCGCAACTGGACGATGTCAATGCCGCTAAGCCAATGACCGCGATGCGGTTCCACGCCAGTACAAGTTGCATTTTACATTCCTGTCTCGAGATGGTGCGGCGCTAAGAGTGAAATTGAAGGTAGTACGTTATCTGCCACGGAATGGATCACCCTCTCGCGAAGATCGTTTCGATCGCTGTCAGGTTCATGCCGTGCTTGACGTAATTGTAAGGTGTCAGGTTTACGACCTTGATGATCCGGCGGGCGATTTCGGTGCCAACTGTGCCGTCTTCGCGCGGGACCATGTCGAAGTCGAGCAAATTGATGCAGGCCAGATCCTGCTCAAACGACTGAACCGCTTTTAGGCCGTTTCCCGTCATCCAGCTCAGGAGCAGCCGATTGGTGCCTTCGTGCGCCACGACCAGCGCGGTGTGCCAGCCAGGCTCGGCGAGCAACCGTTCAAGCGACGCAGCGGCACGCGCCTGAACTTCAGCGAAGACGTCGCCGCCCATCATGCGCGCACCGGGTTCTCCGGCCTGATCGAATTCGAATGTCATACGTGCGGCAAGTTCTTCGCGGCTTTTGGCACGCGCGAGTCCTCCTCCACCCTTGATCTCGACAAGTCCTGCGTCGGTGCCAAGCGTCAAGTGTGCTGCATCGCCGTTATTTGCCAGTACGATCTCGGCTGTCTGTCTGGTGCGTGGCAGCCCCGATGACAACGCGCGATCAAAGCGGACATGTGCGAGCGCTCCGCCGCTGGCCTTAGCCTGTTCGCGTCCAAGCAGCGTCAACGGCACAAGATCGGTGTGCCCGGTTTCGCGGACTTCGCGCGCAAAATAGTCAACGTGACCGTGACGCATCAAATAGATGCGGCGACGGCCAGTGGTTCCAGGAAGAGCTGTCATTAAATCGCACCGGCAGTTTTTAAGGCGGCAATTTCGCCAGCGTTGAATCCCCAGTCGTCCAGCACTTGCTCGTTGTGTTCGCCGCAAGTGGGCGCCGGGCCCTGCACTTCCAGCTTGGTGCGGCTGAAACGCGGTGCGGGTGCCGGTTGGATGACGCCGTCGATTTCGATGAAGGTTCCGCGTGCTTTGTTGTGCGGGTGGTTGGGTGCTTCGCTCAATGACAGCACAGGGGCGTAGCACACATCTGTACCTTCCATGAGCGAGTCCCACTGGCTGCGCGATTTGGTTTTAATCACGCGCGCGATTTTTTCTTTAAGTGATGGCCATTTTGAGCGGTCCATCTGGGATTGGAATTCGGGATCGGTGAGCCCCGCCTTCTCGAGCAACAGTGCGTAAAATTGCGGCTCGATGGAACCGATCGAGACCCATTTGTTATCCGACGTTTCGTATGTGTCATAAAAATGAGCGCCGCCGTCGAGCATGTTTTCGCCTTTGGTGTCCGTCCACATGCCCATCGCTTTGAAGCCGTAGAACATGGACATCAGCGACGCCGCACCGTCCGTCATCGCGCAGTCGATAATTTGTCCTTTGCCTGAACTTTTCGCTTCGAACAGTCCGCATGCCATACCGAAGGCAAGATAAAGCGCGCCGCCGCCGAAGTCGCCAACGAGATTGAGCGGCGGCACCGGCGTTGCACCCCTGCGGCCTATGGCGTGGAGCGCTCCAGTCAAGGCGATATAGTTGATGTCGTGGCCTGCTGCGGATGAAAGAGGGCCCGTTTGTCCCCATCCGGTCATGCGCCCATAGACCAGTTTTGCATTTCTCTGGAGCGCTTCCGCAGGACCCAAACCCAGTTTTTCCATTACTCCTGGTCGAAACCCTTCGAGCAATGCATCCGATTTGGCGATAAGTTTGAGTGCGACTTCAACACCCTCTGGTTTTTTTAAATCCAGTGCAAGAGAGCGACGCCCGCGGCTGGTGATGTCGAATTTGTTGGCTCCGCGCCCTCCCTTACGGTCAATGCGTACAACTTCTGCGCCCATATCACTCAAGAGCATCGCGCAGAACGGGCCGGGTCCTATGCCTGCGAACTCTATAACCTTCACGCCGTTAAGTGGACCCATGACAAAGCCTCCAAAGTTGAATAGAAAAATAGAAACTGGGTAGGGTTTAGTTCATCAGGAACGCGCCCGCAAATGGAAGACGGAGTATTGAGATGAAATTGCGTGTGATCGCCGCGGTGACTGCTTGTGCAGCCTCCTTGATGATTGCTCAGTTCGCACCAACTTTGGCCGACGGAATGCCTGAGCCTGATGATGAGAACTTCAATCCGGTTCCCTCTGTGCCGCCTGAGGTGACACCGCCGCCACCGCTCAAACCCGTCAAACCGGCGCCGGTGGTTCCGCCTGCCCCAGTACCCGCGCGGGCTCCGGCGGTTGCACCGCCACCTCCGGCCACTCCTGCCCCAGTGCCTCAGCCAGCTCCAGCTCCGAGTGCTGCGGTGCCCACTCCTCCCGTGGTGACACCGCCTCCAGCGGCATCACCTACTCCGGCACCTGTTCCATCAGCCAGTGTCCAGCAACGCACAATCTATGAAGTTTTAAGCGTCGATGTCCTCGTGACGAGGAAAAACCCGCTCGCAGCCACAATCACCGTGAAAGGTACGGCCCGCACTGGCGGATGGAAAAATATTGAACTTCGACCACTGCAAACTTTTGCACCTGAAGTGGGCATGCGTAGTTTCACCCTTGTTGGGACGCCGCCCTCGGGTATGGCCACACAAGCCCTGACGCCGGTTTCGGTATCGATCATGATTGATCCTCTGCCAACCGATGTCAAAACGATCAGGGTCCTCAGCGAGTCCAACGAGATCGCGCAGAGTTTTGCGGGGCCGTAATCCTCACGTTAATAATTGACCGTCATCTATTGTGAACAGCGAGCCCGTGATAAAGCTCGCGTGGCTGGAGCACAGCAACAAGAGAGTTGCGTCAAGGTCGGATTCAGTGCCGATCCGGCGGCGTGGAAAGCCCGTGATTTGTTTTTGTCCGCCCTCGGTTTCGAACCAATCGCTATTCAGTTCGGTTTTGATAAACCCAGGGCAGATCGCATTTACGGCGATGTGATTTTTGGCCCATTCGCGTGCCATGCCTTTAGTCATCATGGTGACTGCCGCCTTTGACATGGAGTAAGCGGTCAAGCCTGGCAGAGGCTTGAAAGCGCCAATCGATGCAACGTTAACAATCCGCCCCTGAATTTTGTGTTGAAGCATTCGCGCGCCCACAGCTTGCGCCATGAAGAACATGCCCTTCACATTTGTATCCATGATCGTGTCGTATTCGTGCTCTTGCAACGCTGTGACGCTCGACTGAATGTTTAGTCCCGCATTGTTAACGAGGATGCTAATATGCCCGGCTCTTTGCTCCACTTCATCAACAAAGTCTTTTATTCTAGCGGTGTTTGTGACGTCCAGGGGCAACGCTAAAGCACAACCGCCACTTGCTTCGATTTTATTTTTTACTGCAATTAATCTTTCTTCACGACGTCCAGTCAGCACCACTTTTGCACCCGCGGCGCTCAAAATTTCGGCGAAGCGGACGCCGAAACCGCTTGTTGCTCCGGTGATCAAAGCCGTCTGACCATAGAGATCAATGCTAATGTTTGTCGCCATAGAGGTAACTCAAAAAGGTTGCGGACAATTATCCTTAAACGCTCGCGTGTGATCGACGCACCTAAGAAAAATTCTTTTCAGTTGCACATTTCCATGCGTATCCTTGCACCATGCAAATCGACGTCATCTCAGACCCTGTCTGTCCTTGGTGCTACATTGGCAAGCGGCGCCTTGAAAGAGCCGTGCGGCTTCGCCCGCATATTTCGTTCGAAATCCGCTGGCGCCCGTTTCAACTGGATCCCACCACACCGCCTGAGGGCTACGACCGGAAGACGTATATCGAACAAAAATTCGGATCGTCTGACCGGGTGAAGCCCATTCAAACGGCGTTGTTGCAGGCAGGCGAAGCTGAAGGCATTGCGTTTGCGTTCGACAAAATTGCACGCACACCCAATACGATCAATGCCCATCGACTCATCCGCTGGGCCCACTCGCTTGGGGTACAAGGTGATATCGTAGAAGGCCTGTTTCGGGGCTATTTTGTCGACGGCCTGGACATCGGTCAGATCAGGATATTGGCACAGATCGGGGATGCGGCCGGCATGGACGGTGAACTGGTCGAAGAGCTGCTGAGTTCGGACACTGATGTCGAGTCCGTCGAACAGCAGGATTCCATGGCTCGAAAATTTGGTGTCCAAGGCGTCCCCAGCTTTTTCATGGGTGGTAAGACACTCATTACCGGCGCCGAAGATGCGGAAACGCTGGCGCAGATCATTGACCGCGTGATTTCCGATGCCGAAAGCGCCGTGGCAACAGGCTGAGTGGCATTAACTGCGGGTTACTGCGGCGTTCCGAGGAAGGCAACAATGACATCTGCGGTCCTGTCCGGCGCTTCAAGTTGTGGAAAATGCCCGACACCTTTCAGCTCGACATATGTGTATGCACCCGTGAATGCGTTGCGCGCCTTATCGTATCGCGCAAGATCGACGGGGCCATCTTCGTCGCCGGCAATCACGAGCGTAGGTACGATGATCGATTTGGCGGCTGAGGCTTGCGCCACTTTGGGATCAGTGCGGAATACAGTCCAATAATAGTCGAGCGTGCTCTCGGTTGCGCCAGGCGTTCGTAATGTGGCTTTGATGTCAGCAAGCACTTCGTTTGGCGGATCATAACTGGGTGCCCATTCGCGATAGAGGCGTTTGATATGAGCGAAGTCGTTGCTCCAAACCAAGCGTTCGGCCCATGGCAATTGGTAGTAAAGAAAATGCGGTGCGTCGAGAAAGATGCTGGGGTCGCCGGCAAACGCACGCGCATGCGGCAGCGCGATTGCGACAAGCTTTGTGATTTTTTCAGGTGACTTAGCCGCTGCCGCGTAGGCGGCCGAGGCGCCCCAGTCATGGCCAATGACGACTGCGCTTTTCGCGCCCAGCGCGTCGATCAACGCAACAATGTCTTGCCCAAGCGTGGGTACCGAATAGTCGTGTGCGAAGGATGTTGGTGGATAGCCGCGCATGTAGGGTGCGACGACGCGATAGCCTGCCCCGGCGAGCCGGTGCTGAACAACTTTCCAAGAGCGCGCTGTCTCGGGATAGCCATGGAACAACAGGATCAGCGGTCCCTGCCCCTCTTCGATGTATGCAAAGCGGATGGCGTTGGCTTCGACAAACTTAATGTCGCTTTCGATTTCCAACTGTTTCAGTGAGCTGGACGGCCGGGGACCAAATTCGATTCCTATCCACCACGCATAGCCAGTTGCTGCCAACACGAGCATAACCAGAAACACAAACAAGCGACGCAGCCAACGCATGTACGTGTACCTCTGACCTATCGAGAACGCTTATAGATGCCTTTGGTCGTAAACTTACGCGCGGCCGGTCCGGATTTCAATCCGGCGCCCATTGGCTGTGTCGCGGGGATCAGGTGATGTTTGGCGGGTCCAATCAAATCGGCGCGGCCCATGGCTTTGAGCGCATCACGCAATACCGGCCAATTTTCCGGATCGTGGTAACGCAGAAATGCTTTGTGCAGCCGGCGCTGCCGCAAGCCGGTGGCGCTGACGACTTTATCCGTCGCACCGCGGCGCACAGCGCGCAGCGTATTGACACCGGTGTGATACATCGCGGTGGCGCTGGCCATTGGTGAAGGCAGGAACGTCTGCACCTGGTCGGCGCGATAGCGATTTTTCTTCAGCCACAACGCCAAGTTCATCATGTCTTCGTCGGTGGTGCCTGGATGGGCTGCGATGAAGTACGGGATCAGGAAATACTTCTTGCCGGCCTTTGCTGCAGCAGCATCGAACATTTCCTTGAAGCGGTCGTAGGTATCGATCCCCGGCTTCATCATTTTTGCCAGCGGACCATCTTCGGTGTGCTCCGGCGCGATCTTCAAGTAACCGCCCACGTGATGCGTGACAAGTTCCTCGACATATTCCGGACTTTCGACGGCCAGGTCATAACGCACGCCCGAGGCCACCATCACCTTTTTCACGCCGGGCAGTTCGCGGGCTTTGCGGTACAGGCTGATGAGAGCATCGTGACTGGTGTTGAGGTTCGGACAAATTCCGGGATAGACGCAAGACGGCCTGCGGCAGGCGGATTCGATTTTCGGATCCTTGCAGGCCATCCGGTACATGTTTGCTGTCGGTCCGCCGACATCGGAAATAACGCCGGTGAAGCCTTTGGTTTTGTCGCGGATCTTTCCGATTTCGCTGAGGACCGAACCTTCTGAGCGATTTTGAATGATGCGGCCCTCGTGTTCGGTAATCGAACAGAAGGTGCAACCGCCAAAACATCCGCGCATGATGGTGACTGAGAACCTGATCATCTCCCAGGCGGGGATTTTTGCGTCGCCGTAGGAGGGATGGGGTCCGCGCGCGTAGGGAAGTTCGTACACGGCGTCCATTTCGTTTGTTTCCAGCGGAATGGGCGGCGGCGTAAGCCACAATTCGCGATCACCGTGGCGCTGCACCAGGGCGCGCGCATTGCCGGGATTGCTTTCACGATGCAGAACACGAGAGGCGCGCGCATAGGCATCTTTGTCGTCCAGGACTTGCTCAAGAGACGGCAAGCGAACCACAGTCTGTTCGCGCGAGAGGCGTGCGCCTTCGTCGGCGCTGTCGATGTCGTTGGCAAGCGCTTCGGTCCAACCGTCCGGCACGCATGATTTCATCAGGGCGACGCCCCGAATGTCATCAAGATCGGCGGGCTTTTCGCCTTGGGCCAGGCGCAGCGCTACGTCTACGATCGCGCGTTCTGCATTTCCGAAGAGCAGTATATCCGCCTTTGCGTCGGCCAGAATTGAGCGCCGTACTTTTTCCGACCAGTAGTCGTAGTGAGCAATACGGCGCAGTGAAGCCTCAATGCCGCCCAGCACGATGGGGACGTCGCGATAGGCTTCGCGACAGCGCTGCGCATAGACGATTGTGCTGCGATCCGGGCGCTTGCCGCCCTCCCCGCCCGGTGAATAATTGTCGTTGTGTCTGAGACGGCGATCCGAGGTGTAGCGGTTGACCATCGAGTCCATGTTGCCGCCGGTGACGCCAAAAAATAGTCGCGGGCGCCCCAAAATTTTAAAGGGTTCAGCGCTTTGCCAGTCCGGTTGCGCGATAATGCCGACGCGAAAGCCCTGGGCCTCAAGCAAGCGGCCGATGATGGCCATGCCGAAGCTGGGGTGGTCGACATAGGCATCGCCCGTCACAACGATGACGTCACACTCGTCCCAGCCCAGCGCTTGCATTTCTGCCCGCGACATCGGGAGGAATGGCGCAGAACGGCCTAGCCTTGCATGGCGAAATAGTTGGGTAGTGGCATCCATGGCGGCGAGGTGTGCGCGTGGGAGCACGCTTAGTCAATGTGGCGCACTTTGGCGGGCAAATCAGGAATTAACCGTGCGGGTGTCAGCGATCTCTAAATTCCGTTGCATTCGTGTCCTTCTTGCACTGCACATGGCTTGAACAAAATGACAATCTAACCGGACCGAATATATATAAACACTTGCGCTTGAGGGGGCGTGGCTGTGGGCGATGTAGTGTCTTTTCCGGCGGAAACCTTCGTTTCCAACGGCATGTTGAAATTGTCGAGCTCAGATGCCTTGGGTCCCAATCCGTGGACGCGGGAGCAACCGGTTGCGCAGGAATTTGGACTAGGCGAAGGCGATTTCGACGATGTCAAACTCGACGGCGAGCGTGAGGCCTCCAGGGCACAGCTCGTCGAGTATCCGTGGCGTTTTGTTTCAGCCTTTCTTGTGCCCGCCACCGTTTTTGTGGGTCTTTACTTTTATCTGGTTGGCAGCTTTGATTTCCTGAATCCTGACGTGTTCTCACTAGCGGCACTGCCGCGGTTTGAATGGGCGGCGTATCTGGGCGCCTCATTGATTTTGGGTGCGCTAACGGCTGTTGTGCAGACCGGCATCCATTTGAATGCAACGAAGAAGCATGCGCAAAGCCTCAAGATTATGCGGCAGCGGGAAGCCTTCGCCGCAGCAAAAGCCGAATGGCATGAAAATTTGCGCGCGCGCACAACGACGGCATTCTGGCGCGACGAAATTCATACGATTGCCAAAGCCAAAGGCTCAACGCCGACGGCCGTGTTCTCTCAAGAAGTGGCGAAACTCTTTGCGGCTTGGGGTTGGGAAGTTAAACTCAATCAGCGTGCAAATGACTTTGGCGTCGATATGTTCGCCAACGGCAAAGACGGTAGTGCCATTGTTCAGTGCAAGCATCTGGACACCAGTCCGGGCATGCAGGATGTGCGCGACCTTGCCGGCTGCCGGCATGCGTTTAATGCCGACTTTGGCTTGCTCGTCTCCATTCATCCGCCTTCGACTTCGCGGCACAATGGATTTTTCTCGGACAAGGGCCAGTTGGAGTTCTGGCACTTGGGCCATTTGCTTGAGCAATGCATGACTTTGTACAAGCAGCGCACCGGCACACCACCGCCACAAGATGCGACGCGAGCTGAGTTCTTGAACTCCGACGGCACACCCATCACTTGGCAGGTCGATCAGAAGGAAGCGGCCGAGTAACTACGCCGAGGCCGCACGCGAGCGCAGTTCTGCAATTGCCGCTGTGCTGGGCTGCACGCGGGGCATGCGGTTCCAGGCGTCGAGGGCTGAGATTTTGTATGCTTCCGCGAGTGTCGGGTAATTGAACGTGTTCTCGACAAAATAGTCGAGTGTGCCTCCCAGATTGAGCACCGCTTGGCCGATATGGATCAACTCGGTCGCGCCTTCACCAACGATATGGACACCCAACAGCCGGCGCGTCTCGATGGCAAAAATCATTTTCATGAAACCGGAACTCAAGCCCATGATGTGGCCGCGCGAGGTTTCGCGGAAACGCGCGACACCGCACTCGAACGGGATCTTGCGCTCGCGGGCTTGCTCTTCGGTCATGCCGATGGTTGAAATCTCGGGGACCGAATAAATGCCATAAGGGAAGAACTCGGGCGCCGCATGCGCGCTTTCTCCGAACGCATGACAGGCCGCCATCCGGCCCTGCTCCATCGAGGCCGACGCCAGGCTGGGGAAACCGATAATATCACCCACGGCATAGATGTGCGGCACCGCCGTTTGATACGTCGTTTTGTCAACCGTCAGGCGGCCGCGCTTATCGCATGCGAGCCCCACCGCTTGGAGATTGAGAGCCTCGGTTGCACCCTGGCGGCCGGCGGCAAACAATACCATCTCGGAGCGAATCTGGCGCCCATCCTCCAGATAGACGATGCAAGACTCAGGTCCCAACCGCTCGATGCGGGTCATGGTGCTTTTCATGCGCAACGTCATGCCGCGATCGCGCAGATCGTGCACGAACTCGTCGATAAGTTCCTGATCGACAAAGGGCAAGATCGAGGATGCGGGATCGACCACGGTGACTTTGACGTCGAGCGCCGAAAAAATCGTCGCATACTCTATGCCAATGACGCCGGCGCCGATCACAGTCAGGCTGCGTGGCAAGCGATTGATATCCAATATTTCATCAGGATCGACGATGGCCTCGCCGTCGAAGGGCACGTCACGTGGCCGATGCGGTATGGTGCCGACGGCCAGGATGAAGCGGTCAGCTGAAAACTGCTCGACCTTGCCGTTGCCGGCCGTCACGGTGATGCGATGCGGATCGACAAAACTTGCGGTACCCGTTGCGCGCTGCACCATATTGCGGGTGAACTGATGTTCCAGGATCTCGACTTCGTGGTCGAGCGTGATTGACAAGCGGCGCTTCAAGTCGTCAGCCGAGATATCGTGTTTGACGCGATAAGCACGGCCATAGAACCCGCGCTCGCGCCAGCCGGAAAGATTGAGTACGGTTTCGCGCAGAGTTTTGGAGGGAATCGTTCCCGTATGCACACACACGCCGCCCACGCGCTGACCGCGCTCCACGACGAGCACCTTCTTTTTGCTTTTCGCCGCTTGAATGGCCGCGCGCCGCCCTGCCGGACCGCTGCCGATAACGATGAGATCGTAGTGTGACATGTGCCCCCGTGCGCGCGCCCCGTAAACCTTGGGGCAGTATGCACTGCGGTTCCTCGCCATCGGATTAACCGGCTTTGCATTTGCCCATTCGCCAAAACTGTGGAACTCGCCGATAGCGCGGCTCACTTCGTATGGTTAGCAATTCGTTTTGGTGTCCGTCCCTTTTCTTTCCAGATTTTTCGGGGACAGACGACAGATCTTCTGTCTTCCTCCGCTTGCGGGCGCAGGGACTTCCCCCGCAAGCGGGGGCAGAGACCTAAGAAGAATTGGCAGCACACGAAGAAAAAGGGGGTCAAATGCTTCCGGCTTAATGCCAACATGGTTCGCTAGACTTTCATCGTTGTGGACTTGCACCACCTACGCCTTGCTGGCCTCCCGGCGCGCCTGAGCCTACTATTCTTGAGAATATTGAGCAGACTCACGCTCAAGGGGTGTCTGGCCGGTCGCGCTGTACCTGCCGGAGATAATCGTCAATTGTACCGCCCGCCAGAGGCTTAATCATTACGCGCACCGTGTTCGTGAGCTGGCCCATTTCAATCCCGGTGCGCCGGCGCACCTCTTGGAAACCGGCAGCCTTCCAAAAGCGTTCAGATCGTTCATTGCCGAGGACGACGCCAAGGCGAAACCAGGTTGCACCGTTCGACGCGCTCCATTCCTCAATGTCGCGATAGAGCGCTTGTGCGTCGCCATTGCCGTGGCGATTGGTGGCAACGATGAACAACCCGATATGCCAGACACCGGGTGCGAGAAGGTTCGAGGTGATGTTGGCCATCGCAGCGAGCGAGGCGTTCACTTCTTGCCAGGCCAGGCGAGTTTGTTTGGTAAAACTCCAGCCGGGAGGCAGTGCCTCCACAATCTCTTCATTGGCCTCATTCGGCTGAGCGACCTGCCCATGTACGGCCAAAAAGTAAGCGGGGTTGTCGTTGAAAAACTGCTGCAAGCGCGGTGCGTGCTGCGACGTCAGCTCAAAAACTGAGAGTCCGGGAACCGAACAGCTGGGAAGAGCATTTGCGTGAGTCATCCGCCTTGCATAAAGCAAAATTTGGCAGCGAGTCCAAGCGCTGGCCTAATATTGACTTGTGCCAAATTCGATAAATCATGTGAAGGAGTCGGTGTCACATCAAGTTTCGCGCGCGCTTCGTCTGGGATCTCTCTCTGGTCACCGGATACCGCGGCGAATTTTTGCTTGCAATCGAACGAGTAAGTTCTATATTCGTTCTATTCGATCAGGCGCGCCAGTTGCATGGCTGTCCGCTGCGACTTGAGATTTGAATATGAATTTGGAATCTGTTCCGGCTTCGGTGCGGGAATACGAGCGCAAACGCTTGCGCCCTTGTCCTGCGCCACCGGCCCTGATCTGTGCCTCTGAAATCTGTTGCGGTTTTGCTACGCGATGTTACGCTTTTGTTACGCAAAAAATGGCGCTCAGCCGCCAATGTTACGCTGTTACGCCTGGGGTCACTTTGGTTGAAATTGACGTTTGAGTTTCAGTAGCTTTCGGGGATTTGAGCCAAATTTTTCCTAGGCGGCCATCGGCGCCTTGACAAGAATTGGGGACAGCACACCAGTTTTTCTGTCTTCCTCCGCGTGCGGGGGCAAGTGGCTGCGCCGGCCGAAGCCCCTTGGCGGAGGCGGGCCGCAGACGATGGGGGGACACTGCGCTGGAGAGGAGGAAAGTGGTTCACACGAAGACACGAGAACGCGACAGGAAGGTAAGGTTGGGCTTTGCTTCTTCGCACTTTCGCGGCTTCGCGAGAGTCCGTTTTTGCTTTGCTGTGCGTTGAAAGACCCCCATCCCCTGCAAGCGGGGGCAGAGACCAGATATTTAGAGTGCGTTTTCTTATTTTGACCCGGACATGACGAGCGTTGAGGGGCGGTCTGACCGTTGGTATGATACAGGCACAATTTTGGTGCTTGCATGTTGCTTTTGTTCGTGTTATGTTCTGAGCTGCTTTTGTTGCTGCGGCGGCGCTCAGTGGGCGTCGTTGCCGTCGACATTCTTTGTTGTTCACGGGGCTTTGTTGTTCACGGTGTGGGTGCATCCCCCGCCCGCGTAAATGACCAGCGGTCTGTGAAACGGAGAAATTCAAACCATAGTCGTCCGTGTCACCGGTCCAGCGAATAAAAGGGAGAAAATAACGGCGTTTTTTGAAAATCATTTCACAAACTGTCACCAGATGTGACACGCCGTGAAACACACTTGTGTCACCTCGTTATGCCGCCAGCTCCGCCAGCTTGGTCAGGGTTTGGGCGGCCCCTACCAACCGTTCTTCGGGGCTGGGCCAGTCGCGCATGATGACCAGTTTTTGGTCGGGGCGGACTTTGGCGGTTTTGGAATTTGTCGCGATCCAGGCGACGAGTTTCACCGGCTCGGGAAAGGCATTGTTGCGGAAACTGATGGTGGCGCCTTTGGGACCGGCATCGATTTTCTCGACTTGGGCGATCCGGCAGAGGCGTTTGATCGAAACGATTTTGAGAAGGGTTTTTGCTTCGTCCGGTAAAGGGCCGAAACGGTCGATCAATTCGGCGGCGAAAGATTCAATGGCCTGCTCGCTGTCGAGGGTGGAAAGACGGCGGTAGAGGGCCAGGCGCAAATTGAGGTCGGTGACATAACTCTCCGGGATCAAAACGGCCGAGCCCAGGTTGATTTGCGGCGACCAGGTTTCGTCTCGTTCCGGCAAGGTGCCACGCAGGCTGGCGACAGCTTCTTCCAGCATGTCCTGGTAAAGCTCGATGCCGACTTCGCGGACTTCGCCGGACTGCTCCTCGCCCAGGAGATTGCCTGCACCGCGTATGTCGAGGTCGTGGCTGGCAAGGGTGAAACCGGCGCCGAGCGAGTCCAATGACTGCA